>CAZSOM010000363.1:0-2031 GCA_964608295.1 uncultured Candidatus Cloacimonadota bacterium | reverse complement strand
CTTTCGGATGCGTATTTAATCTGTTTTCTGATGTACTCAAAATTCTTTAATACATCATGAGATACAGGAAATTGTGATGTCGCTATTCTACTGTATGTCTTCATATTGATTAAATCCACCGTTCAGCCCGCTGGCGGGGAATCCTTTTTTATGTTCTCAGAATGTATATCACAGCGGGGATCATCAGAATAACGACCCATCGAAGAATGATACCAAAATGGTAAGCCCGCATTTGTTTTGCATCTTGACCGTACTCTTTTTTGAACAGCATATAATTCAACCGGAATGGATTTCCAAAGATTCCTACGGCTTGAACAGAAGGATGCGTTGGCCTCAGCTTATTGACCAATTTATGGTAGGATATAGATATAGCTAGGTGAATCGGCCCTATTAAAAAAAGCTTCTTCAGCTGAATCTGTGGGTGAATTCCGGCTCCGGCAGCTTCCCCATTGTATGAAACAGGGCGATTTTTAGGACTTCATAGCTACGAAAACCAAAGCCTCTTCTCGTTACCAGATTTACTTTACGGTTCATTCCTTCAACAATACCGGAGGAAAACTGCTTTTTTGCTTTAAACCAGTTCATGATAAGGGGCTGGTGGTTGCGTATCATCCGAACAAAATCATTCAGGTGAACCAGTTGCGAGCGCATGGTTCGAGTACACCATTTTTTCAGGTACCAATCCGCCCAGTATGGGCTCGTGTATTCCCAGAACAATTGAAAGCTTTCTTTGAGTAGGTAGGCTCTGACGGTTTTTAACCGATATTGTAGGACATCATTTAGTTTCAGGTCCTGCTTTTCGGTGAGATTTTCCGGGTTTTTCAAGAAGCAATACTTGGTCTTTTTAAGGATGGTTTCATCGTAGCCGTCCTCTTTGAGTTGTTTAACTTCATCGATGCGCACCCGATTAACGGCCTTGCCAAGATGCTGTATGATATGGAAACGATCCAGGATGTTAAGCGCCTGCGGTGCTTTTTCTGCAATCACTTCCAAATAATTTCTCCACATATCTGAGCAGATAAACTTCAAGGCCTGAGTGCGTTTCTCCCCGAATTCATCGAAAATATCGCGAAGGGTCTTTTTGGTGCGCTCCTTCCCAATAAAAAGCAATCGTCGTCGTCCCGCATCCAATTGGTATACGAGAGTCAGATAGTTGTGCCCTTTTCCAAACTGAATTTCATCTACTCCGATGGCCTCTACCCCATCGATATTTCGTCGTTCGAGCCCGTAGTTTACAATGGCTTTGACAGATCGGAATACCGTATCCCAACTGGTGCAGAATGACTCGGCCGTCTCCTTCCATGAAAGCTTCCGATCCCACCGAGCCAGAAACAGTTGATAAGGCTTCGTGATGTGCGATTTCCCATCCGCCCATGGCACCTTTTCAACTTTAACTCCGCATTTCGGACAATCGACCCGGCGCATTTGATATTCAAAGCAAACAGGAATATTCCACGTAGGAACAAAGTTGAAATGTCGAATCTCCAGATGATCGTAACATTTACAGCGCTTTCCGCATCCAGAGCATATTACCCGACCATTTTTTCGAGGCCTAATCTCCGCTATCAATAAATTATGAGATTCATCTGACTCCAAACAGCAAGCTTCGTAGACAAACGATTTGAGTGGATAAACAAAATTAAGTAAGCTTTCTATTCGCATCGGGTTCCAATTCCTTTGGGTCGTTTTGGTCGACAACATATTGGAGATGGATACCCGATGTGTTAACTATTTTCCCACAGATTCTGCGGAGGACCCATTTTTTATTTACCTCGCAACCCACATCTTCTGCGCAGATTGTCTTCCCTAAAAAAGACAATCTCGCGATGACTAGCGCGAGTGAGTTTCCACTGGAACAGCATCGGGATACGAGATGCATGCAGCGAGATTTGGGATAACCCCGACAACTGACAGCCAGCAATTTCCAGCGGCCATGCGGCGAAACCGACGCTCCTTTATAAGCGTCACCCCTCTACAGTACTTACTACTTACTATCTTATAGAATAGATATAAATATATATATAGGCGCAC
>CAZSOM010000362.1:0-2038 GCA_964608295.1 uncultured Candidatus Cloacimonadota bacterium | reverse complement strand
TGCCCTGAAGGAAGTGCTGTCAGGACTGGTCAAGGTATCTGTTAAAGCACAGGGACTTCATAAGGCTTTGCAGATTGAAAGTGGTCCGGCAACACCTGCCGAAATTAAAAAGCGGTTTGAAGATTACATCAATGAACTCACTAAAGGTAAAGACCCGGCAAAAGTCAGAATTGTGATTGAATAATACCAAGCCAGGCAGGATAAAAAACTATGAGTAAACAAGAACGTTTATTTCCAACAAAGGTAGTGCCCGGCAAACCGGGTAGCGGAAAACTTTTTGATGAAGAGTTCATATACAATGACGGCCCTGTAAATTGCCTTGGCCTGGAATTTGAGAATGATGATGCCCGGCGTGCCCACTTCACAGAAGAATTGCGCAAAAAGCTGTTTGACCCGGAATTCCGGAAAACAGAAGGGTTTCCCATTGGTGAGGATGAGGATATCCTCAAGCTCAGTGATCCTCCTTATTACACTGCCTGCCCTAATCCGTGGATTGCGGATTTTATTGCGGAATGGGAAATTCAGAAACCAGCTAAGCCGGAAGGTTATCATTATCATCGGGAACCTTTTGCTGCGGATGTGAGTGAAGGGAAATATGATCCTATATATAGAATGCATCCATATCACACAAAGGTGCCCTATAAAGCCATTATGCGCTACATTCTTCATTACACTGAACCAGGAGATATTATCTTTGACGGATTCTGTGGAACCGGAATGACCGGTGTGGCAGCACAGATGTGTGGTGATCGTGAAGCGGTTATGTCGCTCGGATTCCAAGTAAAACCTAACGGAACAATTTTACAAAGCGAAATGGATGAAGATGGCAAAAAAATATGGCAAGCATTTTCCAAACTTGGCGCACGCAGAGCACTGTTAAGTGATCTATCGCCGATGGCATCTTTTATCGGATATAACTATAATACACCGATAGATATCGATTTTTATGAAAGTGAAACCAACCGTATTATAGAAGAAATTAGAAAAGAGAATGGCTGGATGTTTGAAACCAAACACTCGGATGGGCAAACTGGAAATATCGAGTACGTAATTTGGACAGATGTATTTTCCTGCCCAGAGTGTAGTAAAGAAATCATTTTTTGGAAAAATGCAGTTGATATTCCTGCTGGTAAAATTTTGAGCAAATTTTCCTGTCCTACATGTCGAGCAAAGCTGACCAAGAGATCTCTCGAACGAAAATTTATTACCACCTATGATCCTTCTCTGAAAGAACCGAAACAATTCGGTAAGCAAGTTCCAGTTTCTATCAATTACTCTATTGGTAAGAAACGTTTTACGAAAGTGCCTGACTCAGAAGATCTGAAAAAAATATCCAAAATTGAATCTATGAATCTTCCAACTTGGCATCCGACAGATCTATTGCCCGATGGAGTTAATACGAGACAACCAATACAATCTCACGGTTTTGACCATGTTCATCACTTCTATACACGAAGGAATCTGGCTGTTCTTGCATCATTTCGAAATAAAGCAGACCTCAACAAACTCAGCACTCTGACCGCTGTCGCTCTTCGTATTACCAAACGTTATGGCTTAACTTATCAATCTGGCGTGTGGGGGGCAGGAGGTGGTCCAACAAACGGCACATACTATATTCCAGCTCTCATAAAAGAGCTGAACATGATAAACATGCTTGAAGCTGCTATCAAAAAGCAGGTTAAAGGTAGACAAGGAATTTCATTTAAGCGTGGTTCAAATATCATCGGCGTTCAATCTCTTAAGGATATTTCATGTAATGATAATGTAGTTGATTATGTCTTTATTGATCCGCCATTTGGTTCTAACCTTAATTACTCAGAGCTAAACTTTTTGTGGGAAAGTTGGCTTAAAGTCAGAACGGACAATAAGCCCGAAGCGATTGAAAATAAAGTTCAAGAGAAAGGTATCAATGAATATCGTTCCCTAATAACAGCCTGTTTCAAACAGACATATAGGATTTTGCGACCAGGTAGATGGGTAACAATTGAATTTTCAAATACCAGTGCCAATGTCTGGAATAATATACAAACTGCACTTT
>CAZSOM010000361.1:0-2041 GCA_964608295.1 uncultured Candidatus Cloacimonadota bacterium | reverse complement strand
CGCATACACGCTTTCCAAGCGTGCTCCTTAAGCCACTCGGACACGTCTCCACTTTAATATTAATTGCGAAAAAAATTATTTGTCTATTTCTGTAAACTCATTTTTTGGATTTGCAATTTCTTCTTCAGCCAGCAGCTCTTTTAGAATGGATTTAACTTCTTCTCTATCTAGAGTTGTTTTTTCATAATTACCAAATTTCTTTTCATCAATTTTCTTTTCAAAAGTTATTTTTACTGTTCGTAAATCTTTTTCCGGATCTTCATTTAATAGATGTCTTCCTTCCAAAATCGAGACGATGATCACACCACATAAAATGATAATCCAGTTAGCATAGATCCAGAAGAGAAAGATGGGAATGGAAGCAAAATAACCAAAGATAAGTTCAGTATTTGTGAGAGTGAAAATATACCAGTTGAAGAATGATTTAAAAATGATCCAAACAGTAGAAGCAATGGCAGAACCAATAAAGATGGATTTTGTTCGAATTCTAATGGTGGGAATGAAAGCAAATCCCAGACTAAATATAATGAATAAAATTAGAAAAGGAGTTAAATGCAGAAGTAGCTTTTGTAAAAAGGATACATCAAAGAATTTACTAACAATCGGTAGTGAAGTTGTGGAAAGAAGTAATAAAATTAAGAGTGAACCAAAAATCACCATTCCCAGGAACTTAATAAAATTGAAAATTACACCTCTTTTCCGCTTGGCATGAACATTTAGAATATTATCGAATGAATCATTGATTATTTTAAACAATGAGTATGAAGTTCCCATGAGAATCACGAAACTGAAAAGATTAAATGTTATACGTTGATTTGCCAGTTGAGAAATATATTCAGAAATTTGAGCAGCTGATTCAGGTAAGAAAATTCCAATCAAAAGATCACTGAACTGTGAGCCTTCTTTAAGAAAAGGCAATTCAGGTAAAAAGAAGATCAGAAAAATGATGAACGGGATAAATCCTAGTAGTGTAACAAATGTAAGTGCAGCAGATTCTTTATAAACTCCCTGTTCTTTAAACTTGGTTGCAAATGCTTTATAAATACCAATTATTTTTTTATTCATATCTTAATGCCTCTACTGGGTCTAATTTACTTGCAATTATTGCTGGAACAAGACCTGAGATTAATCCTACTCCAGCGGAAACTAATAATGCCACAAAAATCATAGAAATTCCAGCAATCAATTCGATTCCTAAAAAATTACTAACAAGATCCAAAATTGATAATCCTACCGCAATTCCTAATAAACCACCAATGGTTGTTACGAGAACTGTCTGAACTAAAAATTGGATGAAAATATCTCTTCTCCTGGCTCCAACTGTAAGTCTTATACCAATTTCACGTGTTCTTTCCTGGATAGTTGCCAACATGATATTGGCAATTACGATAGCACCAACTAACAACGAGATCACGCTAATTATGTAAAAAATTGTTTGGAACATCTTTTGGTTTTGAGCCATTTGCTCTGCTTCCTCTTTGGCAGATTCTACCTCAAAAACCGGTAAACCTCTTCGTAAATTTAGAATTATATTATTCAGTTTTTCTCTCAATGCCGGGGCACTGTCTGCATCTTGTGCTTTAAGAGTGAAACTTGATATATTATCATTACCGCTTCCTTTATGGATCATGGTAGTTAATGGTACGAATGTACGCCTGTTTAAATAGGAAAATGCATTGTCATTTCCAATTGCACCACTATTTTTCATATACCTAAAAGCCATGACACCAATCACCTTCAATCGTCTTTCATTTACTGTGATCACTTTGCCTAAAGCTTTTTTATTACCGAATAGTTCTTCTTTTACAGTAGTTCCGATAACAACAACATCATTAGATTGTTCGATGTCAAAAGAGCTTAAGAATCTTCCTTCCTGCACATCCCATTCCTCAATTTTGGAATAATCCGGTAAAACTCCTCTTACAGATGTTCTATAATCTTTATCTCCGTAGGTATGACGCATCCAATGACGCTGCTGTGGATTGAAATATTTTGCTTCAGGAATTAAGGAACGAATAAGCTCAAGCTCCTTCCACGTGAA
>CAZSOM010000360.1:0-2045 GCA_964608295.1 uncultured Candidatus Cloacimonadota bacterium | reverse complement strand
TTGCTAAAAGCTTTGGTATATTGAGTTAAAATGAAGTCAACCCATTCCTTATAATCAACATGGCTCATGTATGTATCATAATATTCAGCAAAAATTCCATAATTATGTTTGTATATCCCTTTCGGTTTAGAAATCAGATTTTCTGCAAATTTTATTGCCTGGAGAAGACTTTTTTCTGAAGCGATACCTTTGCCTGCTATATCATAAGCTGTGCCATGATCAACTGAAGTACGGATATAAGGCAGACCAAGAGTAACGTTTACACCTTCATCAGTTGAGATCATTTTGAAGGGGATAAGTCCCTGGTCATGATATGCAGAGACGATCATATCGTATGATGTTGCTTTTGTGGCAAAAAAAGTATCAGCAGGGAAGGGACCATCAATAAAAATGTTCTCTTTTTCCAGTTCCTTTAATGTTTCAGTTATTAACTGATCATCATTCCCAAATGCTCCATTTTCACCAGCATGAGGATTTACAGCCAGCATGGCAAATTTAGGTTCAGCTATCATCTTTTTCGTCTCTTGCTGGATCAATCTGAATTTTGTTTTTAATGATTCTGAAGAAAGGTGCTTTGAAATTTCACAAACTGCGATATGCGTTGTAAGAAGTGCAAGATTAAAATAAGGTCCCCAGAAAGACATGATCACATTGTCTGTATGGGAGCTTGCAGCAAAAAACTCTGTATGTCCGATAAAATCAGGTTGAGTGTGACGGATAGCATCTTTGCTTATCGGAGCAGTTACAACTGCAGCAAGTTGTTTGGAATTTAGATCTTCTGCACAACGGCAAAGGATATCATAAGCGATCTTTCCGCTCTTAGTTGTTGGTTTACCCTGCACAATATTATCATCGTTTATCTCTATCCAATAAATATTATCAGGGGAATCAGCATCTTCACAATTATCAATTTTAACAACTGGATTACCATCATTGAATCTTGTAAAATTACCATAAACAATGAATATTATATCATTCCTCAGTTGTAGAAATCTAATTGCTTTGGAAGTGATCTCTGGTCCAATTCCGGCAGGATCTCCAGTTGTGATTGCAATTTTTTTCATAACTCCTCTTTGGTTCACAATTTAATTCTAATCAAGTTTCCCTGAAAAAACACTCTGTTTGTCAATTTATTTGTTGTCATAAAATTAAGAAAGAATATTTTAGCAAAGTTAAGAGAGTGAGTAATTGATAAATCTTTAATTGTAAGAGGTTAAATTATGGTAAGGAATCCGGTAGTTGCAGGTAGTTTTTATCCTGGGAATTCGCGTACCTTGAAAAAAATGATAACCGGTTATTTACAAAAAGCTGAAATTAAAGAGCAATTAAATGACATATTAGGAATAATCTCACCTCATGCCGGTTATATGTATTCAGGACAATGTGCAGCTTTTGGTTTTAAAGCTTTACAGAGCAAGAATTTTGATCTGGCAGTGTTGATAGCACCGAGTCATAGATTTGGTGATTTTGATTACTCTGTAACGGATTACAGCGAATTTTTAACACCTCTGGGAAGAATTAAAGTAGCCCATGATATAGTTAAAGAATTGAAATTGAAATACAATATGGTAACAAGTGATTATGCTAATGATTCAGAGCATTCATTGGAAGTACAAATACCATTTTTACAACAAATAAAACCGGATGCGAAGATAGTTCCAATATTGCTGGGTGAACAAAACCCGGAGAATAGCAGGCGGCTTGCCGTTAACCTGGCTGAATATTTCAAAGACCGATTAGAGAAAACTGTGTTTATTATCAGTAGTGATCTGAGCCATTATTACGATAAACAAACGGCTGCTAAAATGGATACGATGATAGCTGATAATCTTGAAAAACTTGATATAAAAAAAATGGAAGAAGATATGCAGGCTGGGAATGTAGAAGCTTGTGGAATCGGTGGAATTCTGACATTAATGAGTTTAGCTAAAGCATTTAATTACTGTAGTATAACAAACCTTGATTACAGAAATTCAGGTAATGTGAGTGGAGATTATGATCAGGTAGTGGGTTATCTCTCCAGTTGTGTTCATAAATAATTTGAC
>CAZSOM010000359.1:0-2066 GCA_964608295.1 uncultured Candidatus Cloacimonadota bacterium | reverse complement strand
TGTTGTTAAAAGATGAAAAGTTATACAAAAAACTGGCTGAGAACGGTCTGAAATTAATGCTGGAAAAATATTCCTGGCAAAAAGGAGTTGAAGTATTGGAAAAAACCTTAAAAGAACTTATTGCCGAATAGAATTGTATCAGGTTGAGATTGTTTTCTGGTAAATCTTGATTACATTCTGCAGTGTTTTCTTCCATGAGTAATTTTCAACAGCGTATTCTCGTGCATATTTCCCTTTTGTAAGTTTTGTATTGTTCTTCAATTCCTCGATTATTGCTTCCGCCAGTGCTTCCACATTATCCATTTCTACAAGTTGACCAACACGGTTGTTCACAAAATCTGGAAGACCACCGGCATTTGTGGCAACAACCGGAGTTCCACAGCCAAGTGCTTCGATAGCTACAAGTCCAAAAGGTTCGATGCGGGAAGGAACAACTGAAACATCGGCAGCAGAATACAATGAAGCTACATCCTCCTGAGTTTGATGACCAAGAAAATAAACATTTTTCAATTTTAATATGGTAGTTAACAGTTTCATCTCATGCATTAACTGTCCATCTCCGGCTAAGGCAAAAATCACTTCAGTAATTTCATCTGTAACTATACGAGCTGCTTTTATAAGAAGATCAATACCTTTGAAATCGGTAAACTTCCCAACAAAACTTACCAATTTTTCAGGGATAACATCCCAGCCAAATTTTTCAGAAATATCTTTCTTAGTTATGATTTTAGGTCGGAACATATCATCATCAAAACCATTTGGATTTAACTTTAATTTCTCTTCACTAAGTTTATATAATTCTAAAGTATCATTGTGAACTTGTCTGGAAATAGTAATGATCTTTGCAGCATTATTTGCTCCATCTAAAGCATATTTATGATAGCGTTTATCTTTCTTAAATCCCATCAAATCTGTACCGTGAACAGTTACCACATAAGGAATCCCACTTTGTAAGGCGGCATAAGGTGTTATCCATAAATGTTGAGCATGAATGATGTCGGGTTTAAAATCTGCAACAACTTCTTTTGTAACTTTAACAAAAGTTTGAACATATTTTTCAATTTGCTTGTCAGAAATATTATAGTAAGTATTTAAACTGCGTGGATGTGTTGTGAAGCAGGGAAAATTGAAATCGAGGTCAAGGTCAAGGTTGAGATCCAGGTCAAGATTAAGATCGAGGTTATCTTTTGCACACATTATTGTTCTTCTTTGGAATGAATAATTTTTGTTATCCTTTTCACAATCTATATCGATAACAAAAACTTTATGACCCTCTTTAATTAATTCCTGTGCAATATTCAAAGTGTAAATTCCACTTCCTGAACCCTGTAATGGGAAATGGTTTATCAACAAGACTTTCATCAACTTTCCATATGATCAGAGACATCAGCAGACTGATCTTTGATCTCAGAGAATTTTTGGGTTGTGTGCATCAATCGTTCACTAAGTTTCTTGGAGACGATCCATAAAAGTTTGGCTGAAAGATCACAATCACTTTCGAGTATTTTTTTGAATTCTTTGTTATTAATTTTTAAAAGATCTACATCTGAAGTTGCAATAACAGAAACTTTATGCTTAGAGTCAAAGAATATTGAAGTCTCATTGAAATGATCGCCAGATTTAATTTTGGAAACTAAAATATCATGATCGGAGTTCTTCCTTTCCTTAAGAATATCCAATGTTCCATTTAAAACTACATAAACATTATTATCTATATCACCTGCTTTAAATACATATTCACCCCTTAATAGGTTGATTATTTCTGAAATTAAGAAAATACTTCTTAGTTCCTTTTTAGTAAAATTCTTAAACATTTCTATTTTACGTAGATGTAGATTTTGATGGATACTTGTTTTTTCTAACAGCTTTCTTTTTTCGATTTGGTATTTATCAAATTTAATGATTTGTCCTTTCTTAATGATTTCTTTCAGTATATCACTAAATGATTTTGAATGCTCAAGAGTAGCTCTCCATTCTTTTTGGAAATCGAGATATGTTTCAAAAGTGTTATAATGAGGAACTGCATCATATTTGGCTAAATAGATATTTTCAATAGTACCTTTACA
>CAZSOM010000358.1:0-2076 GCA_964608295.1 uncultured Candidatus Cloacimonadota bacterium | reverse complement strand
TGAAGCTGAATTAATAGTGTTAACTAATAATGTAAATGTAATAAATTCCAATTATAATGTTGGTAATGTTGGTGTTGATGCAACTGCAACTGCTAATTTTACGATTCAAGCAGAAGAAAAATGTTTTGTGGGGATCAATGTTCCTTTCCAAATAGATATTACTAATGCAGACGGACTTACTACAAGCATTTATTTTAGTCTGGAAATAGGGGAAGTTAATGAGAATGCGCCAACAGGTCCGGATGCTTTTGAATATTATGCTTACGATAGTGAAGATCAATTCTATCTAAATTGTCCTGAATATGAATGGATTGAGGTCGATCCTCTGGAGGGTGGTAGTGGACAGGTTTTTGAACTTGGTGACGATAGATCAGAAATAATTCCAATGCCATTTGATTTCCCATTTTATGGTGAAATTAGTGATAGTATGACAATCTGCACGAATGGTTGGGTATCTTTACAACCAACCTGGGAAACATATTTTAGAAATTGGAATATTCCTTCAGCACTTGGTCCTTATGGAATGATTGCTCCATATTGGGATGACCTAGTTGGAGAGGTATTAGAAAGCGGTGAATATGATGATATGAGGATTTGTTATTATTACGATGATACAGAGGACATATTTATTGTAGAATGGAATAAATGTATAAACAGAATAGATTTAGCTTCTGTTGAAAAATTTGAATTAGTTCTATATAATCCGGTTTCGTATCCAACAGCCAGTGGAAGTGGTGAAATTCAATTCAATTATAAAACTGTTAACAATCCCGATTATAAGAGTAATTATGTAACTGTAGGTATTGAAAACGTTGATCAGTCTGGTGGACTACTATATACTTATGCTAATATATATCCGGGAAGCGCATCAGTTCTACAGGATGAATTTTCCATAAAATTTACGACTGAGGAACCGGAATTTACAGAACCTGCAGTTCCAACAGCAGATTTTTCTGTTGAGAGAACTTATGGTCTTGCTCCTTATGAAGTTAGTTTTGAAAATCTCACAACTCCTCTATATTTTTATAACGAATTTACTTGGGAATTCAACGATGGTAGTGTTGTTTCAGAAGAGCAGCATCCAGTTCATATTTTTTCAGAACCTGGGAGTTATGACATATCTCTTTCAGTTGAAAATGTTGAGGGTTCAGATGAAATCACTAAAACCGAATTGATTAATGTGTATCCAGTCGAAGGTTTAATTTGGCCTGGAGATACAGATTATAATGGTGTCGTGAATGTTGAAGACATTCTTCCAATTGGTGTTTACTGGCGTCAAGTAGGTAATGCAAGAGCTTCATCATCTCTTGTTTGGGAAGCTAATGATTACCCGGGAGGATGGGATGATTTTGTAGCATCACTCGCAGATTGTGATGGAAATGGAGAGGTTAATATTGCTGATGTTCTTGCAATTGGCTTAAATTGGGGAACTGTTCATAGCAGTACTCTTAGTCTGCCATTATTCGATCATGAGGATCTTGAAGCGTCACGTTCTAATTTTGAGAATATCTACAATTCTTTAAGAACTTCTGGTAATGAGCTGCTGATAAAAAACTACATTGCCCGTGAGTTTGATCTTCCGATAATCCAACCAATTGAGATTAACAGCTTGCAGCAAAATTATCCGAATCCATTCAATCCTGAAACAAATATATCATATTCAATTGTTGATAATGGAATAGTTGATCTTGTTATTTACAATATCCGGGGTCAATTAGTGAAAAAACTTGTTAATTCTTGTCAGAATGTAGGTGATCACAATGTGGTATGGGATGGAAATGATTCAGCTGGCAAAAAAGTCAGCAGTGGTTTATATTTCTATAAATTGAAAGTTGACAATAAAACTATAGATACAAAGAAAATGATGCTGTTGAAATAGTAAATGGAGAAAAAATGAAAAGAGTTAATTTACTCATACTTATAATCATAACATTAATGATAATAATTTCATGTGGAAACAATAGTACTGATCCTGATACAGAAATACCAACTATTAGTATATCTAACCCGATTGATAATGCAGTTTTAGCTTCTAATTCTATAGTTACTATTACAATAGATGCTCAGGATAACGAA
>CAZSOM010000357.1:0-2085 GCA_964608295.1 uncultured Candidatus Cloacimonadota bacterium | reverse complement strand
TGAAATTTGATTGACCCAACGTGCCGTATGAATACTGTTGGACATTGCTACAATAAGAATTTTTATTTGATTCATGTACTAAGTTAAATGATTATTTTAGATAGTAATGTCCTTTAGCATCCAAAGACCCAAACTTTTATCGGAGTATTTGCCGTTATCTTCCGTGCAATTTTCATTTATAATCAGAATCGGCTTTGGGAAGTTAAAAGGAGTTTTTTCAAGATTTAGTGGCCTCCAAAATCCTTTTCCTAAGTTAACATTGTTGGGTCTTTTAATGAAGGTTGTTGTTAAAAGGTATTTTGACCCACTTACCCTGAAATTAGTAATTATTTTTTTGCAATGTGAATATGATAAATGCACAAGACAATCTCTGCATAGTATCATATCCGCAGTTGGTAGTTCATCTTCAATGATGTTTAGATTTTGAAAAGATCGTTGTCCATTCCCATATTTCTGTTGATTATCTTTTATGATTTCTTGAACAATATCTATCCCAATATATTTTTCAACAGGTAAATCAATTTCTTGCATCCATAAGAAATCGCCGCATGGAGCATCAATTAACGATCTTACGTTTAAGTCTATGATAAGCTTGGGGATTTCTTTTCTTATAGTGAATGTTTGAGAAAGACCAGAGCCCTCGCCAGACCGTGATTCTGTTCCCAAAAAAAGATTGTTACGATAAATTCTCGAAAATTTATGCCTAATAAACATTGACGGAATGTCTTTTATACGTTGATATATCTTCATGATCGCACTTAAACCGTCATTTTTTATGGATTCTTAGTAGCACAAACAAATACTCTATTAATTTCAACAAAATCACTTTTATTGAGCTATATTTAGATTTGTTTGCTTTTTGGTGGAGTTCACTCAAATGAGGATAAGATGAATCAAGTTTGTCGGTGGGGTAAATAAAAAATTGATAAGGAGGTGGGGCAACAAGTCCCTTTTTAATATTGTCTTCTGTATTAAGATTGCTATAAAGTGCATTTCGATGAGTTGTACGCATGTCGCGTGCCAGATCAAAATGTTTGGCAATGATTTTTTTTGACGGATTAATAACATTATATCCCGCTCTAATAAATTCATATGCGATCCGATTATCACAACCAGGTATTCCTAAATAGAAATTTGTGAATATTTTATTTAATGGGATAGGAGATTCGAAGATCCAGGCATCTTGGCTGCCATGAGCAAAGTCAGAATCTAAAAATTTAATGCTCCTATCATTTTGAATATCATAACGAGTCAATGCAAATAATTTGTTATGCATTCTATATTTTTTAATATTTTCTAAGCTGTCATCAAAATAGATATCAGAATTGCACAATATCCAGAGAATATTGTCTTGATCTTGATATTTGTTTGCATATTCAAAGGCTGCCAAAAAAGTTAATCGTTCATTTATGACTATCTGTCGAATTTTTTTATAATTTGAAAACATAGAAAAAATAAAATACTTTTCATTAAGAAGATGGACTCGACTGATAAATTTATTTCGTAAATTCATGTTTAAGCAATAATCAATTTCTTCTTGACGATCTCGATTATCGTGTTCGAAATATTGAGTTATTAGATGAATACTCATTGAGTTCTATTAAGCTATAAGCAAGGTATAAGCAATTTATAAACTAAAGGAATAAAATGGCACTTGACTCAGGACAAATTGGCCATAAGCTCTAACACTTTTTCTTAGCAAGTTGTTCATTACTATCTTTGCCGGGAATCTCTGATATATCTTGGAACTGGCAGAACGGATGAGTCTTCCAGCAATGTAACTTGATTATTTTTGTAACTTTTTTCTGTAGTCTTAGTTTGTGTATTTGAGATTCCCTTTTCATCAAATAGAACTCTTGGCAAAGAAATCAGATCAACTTCAGGATCTTTAGAAAAGAATTTTATCCAAACTTCTCCATCCATAGCAATCTTAAAATTACTATTAAATGAGCCGAACTTTTCGAATAAGTTTCCTCGTAATAGTGCGGCAGGATGCGGTATCCAATTTGGATAAATTGGCGGCCAAAATTTCCACAACGGAGGGTGATTATACCTGATATGAGAGCTCATGAATTCCATCTGAAA
>CAZSOM010000356.1:0-2103 GCA_964608295.1 uncultured Candidatus Cloacimonadota bacterium | reverse complement strand
AATTCCCGATAAAGCTCTCTCTCTTTTTTCATATTCTTTTCCCTCCTGCAAATCAAGGAAACACACAAAATAAGAGAGGTTAATTAGTCAAGCACTTTAATGAGAATGAATCTCAACTGCACAAATACAAATCTTTTAGCTAAACTATTAACTATCTGTCAGCACTTCTTCTATTGTAAAGAAAGACAATTATTGATATTAACATTATTAATGAACCTCCTAAAATACTCCACTTATCAGAGATTTCTCCCCAGATGATAAATCCTAAGAAGGCTGCGAAAATTATATTTGCGTAACTGTAAATTGCAATTTCTGATGCTTGTCCGTATCGATAGGCGTAAGTTAAAGAGAATTGACCGATTGCAGCAAAAATACCTATCATAACCAGATACAACCATTGAGATAAAGTTGGTACTTGAAAATCTAATATGACCAGAGGTGCTAAAACTACAAGAGAGGCAAATGAGAAATAAAATACGATGGTTGATGGATGTTCACGATTTCTTAAAAATCGAACTAAGGTATAGGTCATACCAGAAAAAACTGCGCTGCCAAAACCGGCAAGTGCAGGTAAAATACTGTAATCAAAACGTGGTTTTATGATTAAAAGTGCAGCAAAGAAAACTAGAAAGAGAGCTGGAATCTGGATCCTTGAGATCTTCTCTTTCAGGAAGATCGCTGCAAAAATTGTAACAAAAAATGGAAATAATTTATGCAGCATGGCACTATCTGCCAACACAAGATGGCTAATCGCATAAAAATAGAGAACCATTCCCACTATACCAAGCAAGGATCGCAGAATTAGGAATTTCTGATTTTCCAATTTACCAAAAGCAGGCATTTTCTTTTGTCTTAACACAATAAAGGCAACTACTACAGAAATGATATTGCGGAAAAACACTTTTTCAAATACAGGAAGCTGACCTGCAAGTTTAACTGCGGCAGCACTAAGAGCCAGTGCTAGAGATGAGATCAGCATCAAGATAACAGCTTTGGTTTTATTACTCAATACTAACTCTACTTATGATCAAGTATTCGGTTATCAAAAGTTTTGTAGGAACCTAATAAATTAGCTGTCATACAAGAATGAATTGGAATAATTCCGACTACATCTCCAATGGATATTTCATTCATTAACTCATCATTGGCCTGAATTATTCCATGTTCTTGAGAAAGAGAAATCAGGTGAGAAGATTTTGCTGATCTCTGCCAGCCAAATTCATTCAGCTTAACCACCTCTCCAAAATTATTCTCTCCATTTTGCAGAATAAATTCTTTAGAGAGATGAACTCCACCTCCGTAAATTACAATTTGGTTTCTATCAGGATTGATATCTACAACGGGGCAGGCTACACAAACAGCAATCTCATCAAATTTGCATACTCCCAGTTCATATTGCATCAGATCATAAAAGACAAAATTACCCGGTCGTATTTCATTAATTTCACCAAAGTTTTCTGCTAAAGTACAGGATGGTGTATCACCGATAGATGTAATAATTCCAGGAAATTGATCAATGAATTTGCTTTTTAGATCTTCCATTTTTAAAAGGGATTCTTGATGGATCTCTAAGATTTTATTAATCGAACTTGCTTGATATGTTTGACCAGAATGAGTAAGAAATCCTTTGAATTTGTGCTGATTATTTAAAACAGAAATTGTTTTTTCAATTTGTTTCACATCTTCTACTAAAATTCCAGACCTGTGATATCCTGTATCAATTTCAATGAAATAGTTAAGGCATTTCTTAGTGACTTTCATCAATTTTTCTGCACTTTGATGGGAAGAAATTAAAACATTCAAATTAATTCTGTCAGTTAAGTTCTCTATTTTATCTATCTCCAGCGGATTAAACGGAAAGGCAATTGTGATATTTTGCCAACCGGCATCAGCAAAATAGTCTGCCATTTCTACAGAAGATACTGTGATCTGTTCAATTCCCAATTTCAGGAAAATTTTCCCGATCTCAATTGATTGATGGGTTTTAAAATGAGGTCGAAAAATCAAATCATTTTTTTTTGCCTTTGCAACTATTTTATGGATATTTTTCCTGCATTTTTGTAGATCCAATAACAAAGTTGGTTTAGTAATTATCATATTATC
>CAZSOM010000355.1:0-2104 GCA_964608295.1 uncultured Candidatus Cloacimonadota bacterium | reverse complement strand
GGTGATTTCTACCCTCCACTTTCATATAATAATCACCATTGGTTATATGTTACAGTTGATGAGCAAAATAACGTTTTAGTGGAAATGTATTTTCTTAATACGGGACATGATAATGTTGCTTCATTGTATGATTTACAACTTAATCCCAGGCAAGTATCACCTTCAATATTTATTAATGAATTTATGGCAAGCAATGAAGAGACAATCACTGATCCTCAAGGAGATTATGATGATTGGATAGAAATATATAATGCAGAAAATTATCCTGTAAATATAGGTGGTATGTATATTACGGATGATTTATCCGATCCAGCAAAATGGAAAATACCAGATACTCAACCTGATTCTACAACGATCCAACCAGGAGAATATTTACTTCTCTGGGCTGATGAGGATATCAATGACGGGGTACTTCATTTGGATATAAAATTATCTGTTGAAGGTGAAGAAATAGGTCTGTATACTAATGACCTAACATCAAAAATTGACTCAATTAGGTTTGATGTACAAATTGTAGATGAGTCGTATGGAAGATACTCAGATGGAGGTGATTATTGGAGTTCTATGAGTCCATCTCCTGGAGTAACAAATAACTTGTTATCAGATTTTTATGCCGAACCATTTACTGGCTCTGTACCATTACAAGTTATCTTTACAGATATTTCAACAGGAAGTGTTACAAACTGGGAGTGGGATTTTAATAACGATGATTTAATAGACAGCAATGATCAAAATCCGACTCATGAATATACAAATGTGGGAATTTACACGGTGTCATTATATGTAACAGATGGATTAACAGCTAATACAGAAACAAAAACCGACTATATTGAAGTTTTAATACCTGTTATTGCAGATTTTACAGCTGACCCACTTTCTGGATTAGCTCCATTGGATGTAAGTTTTACTTCAACTTCAACTGGCAATATTACAAGCTGGGAATGGGATTTTGATGATGATGAAATTACGGATAGCATTGAAGAAAATCCTAGTTACACATATGAATATCCTGGTAACTATTCTGTTGCTCTGAAAGTGAGTGATGGTGTTTATTCAGATACTTTATTAGTGATAGATTATATAACAGTAGCAGAAGTAGTAGTACCGATCAATGCTAATTTCACTGCCGATCCTCTTGCAGGAATGACACCTCTTACAGTTAATTTCACTGATGATTCATCCGGTTCTATAACTACTTGGGAATGGGATTTTGATAATGATGGGAATATTGACAGCACTGATGAAAATCCAACATATGTTTATTCTGAAATGGGTCTGTACTCAGTCAAATTGACAGTATCAGATGGAATTAATACTGACAGCGAAGTTAAACCTGATTATATTGAAGCAACAGGTACAACTATTGACAACAACCTTCTATCCAATATCACACAACTTTATCAGAACAATCCAAATCCTTTCAATCCTACTACCAGTATCAAGTTTTCCATTAAAGATAACGAAACAGGTTTCTTAAAAATATTCAACATAAAGGGTCAGATTATGGCATCGCAAACCTTTAATTCTGGAAGACATAATTATTCTTGGAATGCAAATAATTGCAGCTCAGGGATATATTTTTATGAACTAAAGACTAGTAGTTTTACTGAAACTAAGAAGATGTTGCTTTTAAAATAGAATATTGTAAATAAAAAAGGGCAGAAATTAATCTGCCCTAATTTTATTACTTACACGCTTTAACGCATATTAATTTATTCGAATTCAGAAATCAGCTAAAACATCCTTAATAGTTGGGAAGCCAATTTCTTGAAGTTCATAACCAACTTTAACAGTAGGCTTATTGATCTTCACAATTCTTGTAAGATCGATTGGAGTTGCAATCACAACAGCATCACATTCAACTGCATTAATAGTTTCTTCCAGATCTTTAATTTGCTGCTTACCGTATCCCATTGCAGGAAGTAAAATTCCAATATCAGGATATTTTTCAAATGTTTCAGCAATAGTTCCAACTGCAAATGGGCGAGGATCTACCAGGTCACCAGCGCCAAATTTTTCAGCTGCAACAACACCGGCACCATATTGCATTTCACCATGAGTAAGAGTTGGGCCATCTTCTACAACAAGAACATCAGCACCTTTA
>CAZSOM010000354.1:0-2113 GCA_964608295.1 uncultured Candidatus Cloacimonadota bacterium | reverse complement strand
CGTTAAAAGAGAAAAGGAGATTTAATTTTAATTAAAATTGGGTTTGACATAATTCGTCAAAAGATAAAGGCAAATTGCCAGAGCGATGCTGCACGTAAGATGGTTGAAGATATTTCTTTTCTAACTAATGCTGATACGATTAAACAGTTATTGGGTGAAACAGGAGAAATGATTTCCATCTACAGGTTAAAAGATGACTACCCTGTAAAATCATGTCCTGACACCAAAAATATTGCATCAAAACTCAAAGTTGCTGGAAGCTGTCTTCAAGTAATAGAATTAATTAGCATTCGCTTAGTTCTTGAGCAAAGTAAATCACTCATTGCATTCTTCAGGAAAGATGAAAAAGATGAATATCCTATTCTAAGAAACAAAATAAAAAACGTTGTTTTCCCTAAATACTTGCACGATCGGATAAACGGCATTCTTTCTAAAAATGGAACAATAAAAGACAATGCTTCTACAGAATTAAAAGATATACGAAAAAGACTTTTTGAATCTCAAAGTAACCTAACCAAAAACCTAAATAAGATTCTTAACACTTTTAGAGATAATGGTTGGATCAATCGCGATCTATCCGCAACTTTAGTTAATGGAAGGCTTGTTTTACCTATTGAGTCGACATTTAAACGAAAAGTAGATGGGCTAATACATGATGAATCAGCAAGTGGAAAAACTGCATATATAGAACCTCGTGAAATTGTAAATCTAAATAATTCAATCCGAGAATTTGAACTTGAAGAAAATCGTGAAATCCAAAAAATTCTATTCGATTTAACTGAAGAGTTTAGACCATATTATGAAGAATTTGCTCAAATTTCACATATTGTTGCTGAATATGACTTGATCAGAGGAAAAGCAGTTTTCTCCGCATCTATAGAGGCTATAATTCCTGGGATTGATGAAAACCCTGGCCTTGAACTAGAACGAGCTAAACATCCTTTATTATTTTTAAGCTTGAGAAGAGAAAAAAAGGAAATCGTTCCAGTCTCTTTCAAATTAGACAATGAAAACAGAATTTTACTAATAAGTGGGCCAAATGCTGGAGGAAAAAGCGTAAGTCTTAAAACAACAGCACTGCTTTCATATATGTTTCAATGTGGGCTCCCTGTACCAGTGGGAGGAATAAGTGTAATGGGAGTTTTCGACAATATATTTATTGATATAGGAGATCAACAATCAATTGAAAATGATTTAAGCACATACAGTTCTCATTTAGCAAACATGAAATATTTCCTAAAAAATGCAGGAAATAAAACATTAATTCTCATCGATGAATTTGGTTCAGGTACAGATCCAGTTATTGGTGGAACAATCGCAGAGGCAATTTTAGAAGAGTTGAACGAGAAAGAAGTTTTTGGTGTTATCACAACACACTATTCAAACTTAAAAATTCAAGCATCAAATACTCCCGGAATACAAAATGGTGCAATGCTAATTGATCAAAATAAAATGGAGCCAACATTTATTCTTGAAACTGGAATTCCCGGAAGCTCTTATGCCATAGAAATCGCTCAAAGAACTGGTTTACCACAAAGCATTATTGAAAAGACAAAAGAGAAAGCAGGAGATGACCAAACTAATATGGATAAATTCCTACGAAGAGTATTGAGAGACAAAAAATATTGGGAGCGTAAAAGACATCAAATAAGAATTCAAGAAAAGAAAATAGACGAAATCTTAGAACAAAACATTACCGAATTAGAATCTTTAAAAACAAAACGAAAGAAAATCCTTGAAGAAGCTCGTAAAGAATCTGAAACAATGCTTGGTGATGTAAACAAAAGAATTGAAAGCACAATTCGTGAAATCAAAGAACATAAAGCAGACAAAGACAAAACAAAAGAAGTTCGTAAAGAAATTCAAGAATACAAAGAAGATTTCAAAAAATCTGCTTCTGATGAAAACGATGAAATAGGAAAAAAGTACGAACACTATAAGCAAAAGCAGCAAGAACGTGCAGCTCGTAAAGAGGAGAAAGAAGATATTAAGAAACCGCTTGAATTCGTAAAGATTGATGAAAGCAAAATAAACATAGGAAGCAAAGTCAAAATAAAAGGTCAGGAAGTAATTGGTGAAGTTACTGATATAGGAGAAAAGAATGCTGTTGTAA
>CAZSOM010000353.1:0-2118 GCA_964608295.1 uncultured Candidatus Cloacimonadota bacterium | reverse complement strand
AATAATTTAATAATCTCGAATCCCGAATCCCGAATCCCGAATCCCCAATCCCCAATTCACAATTCACAATTCACAATTCACAATTAACAATTAACTACAGTCCTGTTTCTATCCCGATATGGATTATTCCGTCAAGTGGATTTCTCATTTCACCATTTTGGATGCCCAATCCGTAATCAATACCCAAAAGACCTATCCTGGTTTGCGTGCGAAGGCCAAAACCAAAACTAAAAAGATCACTGTATTTGTACTCCTGATTCTCAACATAACCATAAGCACCAAAGGCAAAAAGTCTTGAATTTCTTCCAAACAGATATCTCAATTCAAGATCAGACCAGCCAACTCGAAATCCCGAGAAAATATTCTCATTAAAACCACGCAGACTTTTTGCTCCACCCAGATCATAAACTTCAAATTCAGAGAGCTGTTTTTTCTCAATAACTTTTGCATTAACATCGAAACCGAGAACCAGATTTCTCCCAAGATCAAAATATCTTGCGGCTTTAATCTCTACAGCCTGCTTACGAATATCCTTTTCATCTACAGTATTGAAAATGTAGTAATATTTCAGATAAACTTCTGTTCCTGAAGATGGATTAAGTATATTATCCAGAGCGGTCATATCCCATAAAACACCTAATTTATTAAATGTTGATCTATCAATTGTAGCAGGTTTTCTGCTGCCCGGAAAGATATCTTCCATTCCCCAAAATAAGCCATAACGATTGTAAAGATCATAGTAATAAATTTCACTTTCAAATTTGGAACGAATATAGGTTGAATCAACTTCTTGACGGAAAACCAGGAAGTCGGCATTGACTGGGTAACTAGCAAATCCGGATTCATGATAAGTAAGTTTAATTGAGCTATTATCAGCAGAAAGATGCTGCCAGTTGAAAGCGAGTGAACGATCTGTTCCATAAAGATTCATAAACTCCAGATCGATCCAACCGTTTATCCTCTCTTTTCCATCTTTCGAGTTATCATATCCCAAAATTCCTGAGATTAAACTCATGCGGCTCTCTTCGACCAGGAATAGTAGTTTGTCATGATCCAGCGGAACAAGGTCACAATTTTTGATGTATTTTTTCTGTTTTATATTATTTGCTGCCTGCCTCAAAATGGAAGGCGTGATCTGATCTATTCTGCTCAAACGAGAAATCTTGATCAATGTTTCATCACGAGTGGTTTTATTGCCTTTAAATTTATACTCTGTGAATTGGCAGAATTTTCCTTCATCAACGTTAATAAACGCTGTAAAATGTTTTTTGTTTTTCATTAAGCTGTCGAGTTTTACATCTGCAAACAGGAAACCATTATCGGCATAGTAAGCTGCTAAACTTTGGAAGATATTTGCCAGCTCTGAGAGAGTCAGTTCATGTCTGGGAATTATTGAAGATAATTTAGAATCGGTGATATAATTATTACCGTTGAACTTAAGATCACTTACTAAAATTTCATCCAATTCTTCAATTTGGAAAATCACATCAATTTGAGTTGGAGAATTAGTGATAATTTGGGGTGAATGAACCTTAATATTAAATAATCCTTTGCTGGAATAATATTCAGAGATTTGCTGAACATCCTTATTTAGGAGTACTTGATTGAAGATACTTCCGGAACTTGCTGAAATATTCATGCTGAGATCTCTGTCTGAGATCAGGTGATTACATTCAAATTTTATTTCACCGATGATCAATTCAGCATTTAAAATTGTGCAAAATAAGAATATGATTAAGAAAAATTTAAACTTTAACATTCTCTTCGATCATTTTAATGAGCTGAGGTACTAACTCCTCTTCCTTAACTTTACGAATGATCTTACCTTTTTGGAAAAGTAAACCTTCATTCTTTCCACCGGCAATGCCAAAATCAGCTTCCCGAGCTTCTCCCGGACCGTTCACAACGCAACCCATTACTGCAACGGAGAGATCAATATCAGCATATTTTTCTAATGCCTTTTCCACTTTTTTTGCCAGAGAAATTAGATCAATATCGGTTCTGCCGCAAGTGGGGCAGGAGATGATTTCCAAACCTTTACGAATATAAAGAGATTTTAATATCTCTTTTCCAGCAGTAATTTCTTTTACAGGATCTGCGGTAAGAGAAACTCGTATT
>CAZSOM010000352.1:0-2146 GCA_964608295.1 uncultured Candidatus Cloacimonadota bacterium | reverse complement strand
ATGGCAAAGGCCTCGGAGCGCAATTCAAGGGAGTCAAATCTTCTTCAGATTCAATTGAATTTGCAGATAAAATGAAACTACGGTGCGCAAATTACTGTTATAATTTTAAATTTTTCCGAACCGGATTTCCAGAAGATAGTTCGGTGCAAGGCTGGATAGATCAACTATATAATTACTGTGGCCTGAAAGAGGTTGTTGCGCTTGGAGTTCCCCTAATATTTGTAGGGGATTCAGGAGACGGTATTCGCGGAAATGCTTTTAAATCTAACACCTGTGTATATGATAGATGCGGTCCTAATATTGTACATGCTTTGAGTCAGGTTTTCGCTGAAAGCCGCTGGACTGGATTTTCGTTTGGCGTCTTCTTTGGAGATGGTAAGCCCTTGGGGAGAACAATTCTCTATAGGGCAGATAACAACAAAGCACAGCCTCAAGCGGCTCAAATCGCTGTCTGGAAAATATGGAAAGAAAATATGGAAAACAATGAAAGTCAGGCTCTCCTTAAGAATGGCGACATCGAAGCTCGCATATATAATGAGGGAGATGGCTCACTTCCATATCGAATTCTTAAGCCTGTCAACTACAATGTAGATGAAAAATATCCATTAGTTGTAGCTTTGCATGGAGCATGGGGTAGAGGTACTGACAATAAAAGCAGGGCTATTGATGCATTTCAGATATTGTCTAAGCCCGAAGTTCGTCAAAAGTATCCAGCCTTTATTATAACACCTCAATGTCCTAGTAAGGAAATGTGGGCGAACACTCCATGGGGCAAAGGTTGTTACTCTATTGATAAAGTGAAAATTTCGAAACCGATTGAATTGGTGCTTGATATTATTAAATCACTTCAAGATGAATATAATATTGATCCCGATCGAATTTATGTGACAGGGCAGTCAATGGGTGGGTTTGGAACATGGGATATAATTATGCGTAGACCTGAACTATTTGCAGCTGCGGTACCTGTATGCGGTGCTGGCGATATAAGTCAGGCCAAGAATCTGATGAATCTTCCCATTTGGTGTTTTCACGGAGGATTGGATACGATTGTTCCCGTTGCCGGAGACAGAGAAATGGATAAGGTTATGACTCAATTGGGTAATACCAATTGGAATTACACGGAATACCCCAATGTTAAGCACGGTGCATCAAAACCCACTTGGAAAGAAAAAGATCTGATTCCTTGGATTTTCAACCAAAAGAAATAAAAATATGAAAAATAAAACAAAACCAACAATTATAGTAATCATTAGTGCTGTTATAATAAGCCTTGTAGCAATTCTATTCTCACATTCAGGACAGAACTGCAAACCTCTGAAATTTATTGGAGGCGAACTTAAATCAATCTTTGTCCCCTCGGAAATTGTTGTGGCCGAACTTAAATCAAACTGCGAGCCCTCGGAAATTGTTGAGGTCGAACTTAAATCAAACTGCAAGCCTGCGGAAATTGTTGTGGTTGAACCCAAATCAAACTGCGATCCGTCTAGCATTATCGGGGTTGAACTTAAATCAGGCAAGGAAGATCAGGGAGTTCTTTATTACGAGGATATAGCCTTCGGGGTAGAGGGCAAAGAGCTTGTGAAGATGCTCAAGGCTATGAATGTCAACAATGTTCGTGTACCGATCATGACTAAAATTCGTCCACACAAGCGGGCTGATGTAATTGTTAAATTCATTAGAAAACTCCATGATGGTGGCGGACAGGACATCGGAATAATTCTCAGTATCAGAAAATGGGGTATGCATTCGGAAAAACAGCAGAAATCCTGGAGCGATGATCTGGCCTATGTTTTTAATGAGTTAAGGGCGGCGGGGCTGGACAGCATGATCGTAGGCTGTTCTTTTGATGAAAATGATAATTTGAGAGATAAGCAGGCAACGAAAGATATGTGGGATAAGAGACATCAGGGTGTTTTGCAGTCAATGGATAAGCTGAATAATCTTACAGATAATGCGTTTAAGACTCGGACGGTTTTTATCCATGGCAAAGGAATGGGATCACAATTCAAAGGTGTTAAAGCTTCTTCTGACTCACTTAAGTTTTCTGAACAAATGAAATCCCGCTGTGCAAACTACGCTTACAATTTCAAGTTTTTCCAGACCGGATTCCCTCAAGACACATCTCTAAAGGGCTGGGAGGATCATT
>CAZSOM010000351.1:0-2161 GCA_964608295.1 uncultured Candidatus Cloacimonadota bacterium | reverse complement strand
ATTTCCACCACTGATATCAAGTTCAATTGAGGTTCCATAACCATAACATACATTATCAACACTATTTATAATATTCTCTATCGATATTGGTGGATGTACGGTAACATCAATAGTATATCCTGAGGTTGTACAACCATTATCGTCTGTTACAGTTAAGCTGTATGTTGTGCTTTGTTCTGGGCTTACATAGAATTGATGCTCGAGATATTCACTATTGTCAGATCCTCGCCAATGGAAATGATAATATGGAGTACCTCCAGTTGCTTGGGCAATAACCTGAGCTTCGCCACCAATACATATTGTTGGATCATACAAAGGTAGAACTAATAGTTCATCAGGAGAATCTATCTCAGCAGAGCCATAAATTCTACAATTGTGATCATCAGAAACAGTTAATTCATAATTTCCTAAAGCTGCAATTAGTTCGTGTGTAGTGTTTCCTGTTTCCCATAGATAATTATAAGGAGGAGTTCCACCAGTAATAATTACGCTTGCCGAACCTTCATCGCTATATGAACATGGAGCGTCTTCAACACTCATTGTAAGTTGTAATGCTATAGGTTCTTCAATTATAAACATTGTGTCAGCAGTACAGCCTATTTGATCAGTTATTGTTAATGTGTATAGTCCGGAACATAGATCTTCATAATATGGACCATCAGATGCCCAACTATAGCTAAATGGTTGTAATCCACCAGTAATACCAATTAATGCAGAACCATCGCATGATTCAAAGCAAGTATTATCTTCTGTATTTAAATTTAAGTACATTGTTGGACTAACTAAAATGTCGGTTGTAGCATAGCTGGTAGTACATCCATTGAAATCTTCAACATAGACAGTATATAAAACATTTTCATGTGGAGTTACTTGAAAAGTTTGATTTCCAACAACAAATCCGTTTCCATCACCACTATCCCAATAGAAAGTGTATGGCATTGTTCCTCCCATTGGTTGAGCAGCAACATTTACAGTTTGATTTTCGCAAATTTCAAAGTCTCCAGAAGTTACAACTTGTAATAAGTCTGGTTCTGTAATGACAAACAATTCGGTAACTGAACAACCATTTGCATCAATGACTGTTGGTATGTATATGCCATCTCCAATATTAGTATGGTCAGGCATATTAAATCCATCACTCCAAATGTATGTGTATGGTTCAGTTCCACCAGATGCTATTATGCTTGCATTTCCAGTTAATGTTCCATAACAAGTTACGTGATTATAGCTTGTGTCGTATTCAAGTAATGGTGGTTGAGCAATTGAGAATGTTGTTCCGTAAGTACATCCATTTACATCAGTTACAGTAAGTCCATAATCTCCTAAACATAGGTTCTCTATTTCCATAGAAGTTGAAGGCCAACTGTATGAGAATGGCGCTGTCCCACCAGTAAGTTCGAAAATTGCACTTCCATTACAAGATTCAAAACAAGGGTCGTCAAACGAAGTAAGTATTCCTTCCAAAAGTGGTGGAACAAAGATATCAATATCATAATTAGCAACAGCAACATCTTCGGTTACTTCTAGAGTTATATTAAATGTTCCACTATTTGTGAATTCTATTACATAAGGTCCTTCGTTCGCTCCACTTATAATATTTGCAGTTCCAAAATCCCAAACAAATGTTGCAAGAGCAGGAATAGCATTACCTGTATAAGTTACAGTAGTATAATCTCCAAAACATAGGATTTCTGTTGCTTCAAAGTCTGCTGTTGGTACATGATAGAAATTGACATTTATATCATCTGATGAAACACAGTTAGGGGCTAAGCTAGTTTCTGTCCATGTGAAATTGTAAACACCAAATTGATCAACAGATACGGTTGTGTTAGAAGCATCAGTTGGGTTAATGTCTGCAACTCCAGGTCCGCTTGTGTTTGTCCATTCGCCAGTATTACCTGGTGCCATTCCAGCGCTTAAGTTTGTAAGCATTGCAGCAATATCAAAATCTGCACCAAGGTCAACTATTGGAGGGTCAATTACAGTTACAGTAGTGTTTAATGTGATTGTACTGCATGGATAATTTATATCAACTGAATAGTTTGTTGTTACTGCAGGAGAAACGGTAATCTGATCCACATCAGTTTCACCAGTACTCCACTCTATGCTAACAATAGTAGGGTCTTCAGCATTTAAAGTTAATGTAAGTGTGGCGTCATCG
>CAZSOM010000350.1:1077-2164 GCA_964608295.1 uncultured Candidatus Cloacimonadota bacterium | reverse complement strand
CACATTCAGGACACTTTATACCAATTGTGAAAGGTTCTGTATGTTTACATGTAGGATAATTTGAACAGGCAATGAATTTGCCGAATCTACCATCTTTCAAGACAAGATCAGAACCACACTTGGGACACTTCTTCTCAAGAATTTCCGGTTCCTTAACCTCGATCTTGCCATCTTCTGTTCGTGTGAAATTCTTGATATTTTTGCATTCTGGGAAATTGGAACAAGCTAAGAATTGCCCGTTTCTCCCCCATTTCAAAACCATCTCACTTCCACATTTATCACATTTTATATCAGTTTTTTCTACCACACTCTTTTTAGCTTCTTTGAAATCCATTCCACTTATCAATATATTGAGAGATTCGTAATACTTTTTGAGAAGCGCATGCCATTCAACCTCTCCATACATCACTTTATCTAAGCTGTCTTCCATCTCAGCAGTAAATTCAACATTAAAGAACTCATTGAAATTGGAAACTAAGATTTTATTAACTGTTAGACCCAATTCAGTAGGATGGAATCTCTTGGCTTGAAGTAATACATACTTTCTCAGTCTGATCGTATTGGTGATAGCTGCATAAGTTGAAGGACGTCCAATTCCCTTTGATTCCAGTTCTTTAATTAGAAGAGCTTCCGTGTACCTTGACGGTGGTTTTGTGAAATGCTGCTTGGAAGTGGTTTCCCTTGATTTCAGGATATCAGCCTGGGAATAACCAGCATCAATGCTCTCTCCTAAAATTACTTTTGTATGTGGAAATACTTCAAGAAACCCCTTATTCTCAATCGAGCTTCCGCTTGCACTAAAGTTTGCATCACCGATCTTGATAACTAACTCTTTATTGTTCATTTTAACAGCTGTCATCTGGGTAGCAACAAACTTCTGCCAGATAATCGAATATACATTTAACTGCTCTTTAGTGAGATATTGCTGTATACTTTCTGGTGTATGAAAACAATTTGTTGGTCTTACTGCCTCGTGAGCATCCTGTGCTGAATTTTTATTTTTAAAATATCTTGGTTTAGGATGTAAATTACTCTCCCCAAATCGTTCAGTAATAAGTTTTCGTGATGAATCAATGGCTTCCTGAGA
>CAZSOM010000350.1:0-1067 GCA_964608295.1 uncultured Candidatus Cloacimonadota bacterium | reverse complement strand
GTACGCATATAAGTGATCAGGCCAACAGAATCTTTTTCAAGTTCAATACCTTCGTAAAGCTGCTGAGCTATCATCATGGTTTTCTTAGCTGAAAAATTTAAGATTCGTGCTGCATCCTGCTGTAATGTGCTGGTAATATAAGGAGGTCCCGGGTTGATTGTTTTAACAGTTTTCTTGATGGAATCAATGATGTACTTATCACTTTTAATCGCATCCAGGAGAACTTTAGCTTCCACTTGAGTTTTGAAATTCGGTTTCTTCCCCATCCAAGTTTTCAAGGTTGCTTTAAATTCAGGAAGTTCATCTTTAAAAAGCATTGCAAAAACATTCCAGGATTCTACCGGTTCAAATTTGTTGATCACTTCTTCACGTTCACAAATTATACGAAGCGCTACAGATTGAACTCTACCGGCACTTAGATTTTTAGTTACTACCTTCCACAAAATGGGGCTGATATTATAGCCCACGATCCTATCTAAGATCCTTCTGGCTTGTTGTGAATCTACTTTATTCTGATCGATCTCACCAGGATTTTCCACAGCCTTCCTGATTGCATCTTTAGTAATCTCATTGAAGATGATCCTGTGTACTTTTTTATCTTTGATCTCTTTTTTCAAGACTTCAGTAAGATGCCAGGCAATTGCTTCACCTTCGCGGTCATGGTCTGATGCCAGATAAATACTATCAGCTTCTGCTGCTGCAGCTTTAAGATCTTTTATTATCTTCTTTTTAGCAGGATCAACCACATATTTAGCTTTAAAGTCATCTTTGGGATCTACACCAAAACTTTTTTTAGGAAGATCTCGTATATGCCCATTTGATGCTTTAATTACAAATTTATTCTGTAAGAATTTACCAATTGTCTTAGCTTTGGCCGGAGACTCAACGATTATTAGATTCTTTCCCATATTAATTTATCTCTTCTTCAAAATTTATTTCATTTTCCTGGATGAAGAATAGGTCTAGTAGATCTCTTACTGAGACATCTTCAACTCCGGAGAAAATGATGTAGTTAACAATATTATCAATCATATCTCTAGTTATTTTCTTCTTTAAAAATCCATTCA
>CAZSOM010000349.1:0-2164 GCA_964608295.1 uncultured Candidatus Cloacimonadota bacterium | reverse complement strand
AAAGTTGGTCCATTAAATTACGGCTATTGTCAGTATATCTCTAGCACAAATTAAGCAGGGGGAAAAATGAACCAAAGAACACTTATGTTTGCTTTAGCAATTTTAATCTTTATTGGCTTTGTAATAGCTGTCATAGCATCATACATAAAAAGAAAGGAGAATAGAAAACCAAATTATAAACTTTTTTTTATTATTGGTTTATGTTGGACTCCTCTAGGGATTGCAACTCAAAATTATGTTTTTATTATAATTGGGCTTGTATTTTTAATTGTTGGAGTTATCAATAAGAAGAACTGGGAAGCTCAACCTAAATGGAGTGATCTTTCACCGGAAGCAAGGAAAGTTAAAATAGCAATGATGATTTTTTTAGCTGCTATTCTAATTATGGGCTTAATTTTCTATTTAATTGCACAATATTAGTTATAAATTTTTGGAGATAAATGAAAAAAATAATATTAAATTTAATTCTGATCTTAACTTTTACTGCATGGCAAAATGTTATTTTGACGATATAAGCAGACTGCGTGATAATCATTGTAGTAGAGATCATATCTATACAACAGATCGAGTTTATTTCTTCTTTGATACGTTTTATTCTAACGATCAGGCTTATTACTTTGGCTGCAATGCGAATGGGGAACAAGCGGATGGAATTGTGATCGACGAGATTGATCCATCTATCGATATTTTTTATCATTCTGCCGGAGGGAAAAATGAAGAAGGATATTACTTGGAACTAGCCCTGCCACTAGAAAGTATCAAATACAAAAGTGGAAAAAATGTAGATTGGGGTATATTTATTAAACGTCATATCACTGATGGACCGGAAGAGGTGTGTGGATTTCCAGTACCACGAGGTGGTGGGAATTTCTATGATAATTACGGAATCCTAAGGTTTGCAGAACTTCCCAATAATATGAACTTAAAATTAATTCCATCTCTAACAGCGAATTATCATGAAGTTAAGGATAAAAAGGCTGAAATTGAAAGTACTGAATCGGAATTTCAACCGGAATTGAATGTATTCTTTGAACCAAATTCCAATTTTACCTTCACAGCTACCATAAATCCCGATTTCAATATTATTGAAGCGGATGGTTTGGAAATTGACGTAAACAGCCGCTATCCGAGATATTTCCAGGAAAAAAGACCATTTTTCATTGAACAGTCTAATCCATTCAACACAGATCTGATCATCTTCAATACGCGAAATATTGTAGATCCTTTTTTTGGTGGAAAATTTTCAGGGTCAATAGCTGGATTATCTCTCTATGGATTGGTAGCAAATGATGAAGACATTTATGGAGATAGATTTAATTATGCGGATAGCTTGAGAGCGGATGCAGTTTTTGGCTTTCTAAGCTTGAACAAAAAACTCCGTAATGGAAACTCATTTCTGCGAGCAGTTGCTACAATGCGTCGATTTGATGAATATGATAACTACCTGGTAAGTTTGGATGCAAACAACCGCTTTAGTGACAGAGTTGATGCAGATTTCCAATTAGCTGCTTCTTCTAATGATGTTTTAGATGATAATAATCAAATCGATACAAAGTATGGATATGGCTATTCAGTCGATATGGATTATTATGACGGAACCTGGTTCGTTAATTTCGAGACAAATGGGATTACTGAAGATTACGTTGCCGATCTGGGATACATTTACGATAAAAACAGTATCTTCACTAAAACTCGTTTTGAATACCAAATTCATGGTGAAACAGATAAAGATTTCCTGCGTTATATGGAGATTGCTTCCACTCAACATATCAAAACAATGTTTGATCTCAGTGATATCCGTTCACATTACTGGGAAGTGATGTGTGGAGCTCAGTTCAATAATAATTTTAGTGTCTGGTCAGGTTTGGAAACCGAAATGGAAAACTATCTGGGTGAAGAGCTCAATATGTACTATCCCTGGATAAGTTTAGCTTATGAACCGATCAAGCAATTGAAAATAAATGTTTTGCTGGTTGATGGAGAAGGCTTGTATTATAATTATCCGAGTGGAGAAATTGGTGATTATTACAAATATGAATCGACTTTTAATATCCGTCCCGTGAATTTTTTTGATCTGGAGTTATTACAAAAATATCAGGAAATTGCTCATAAATTTATTGCTCGATCTTATGAAATGAAAGCTAAGTTCCAATTTCACAAGAAT
>CAZSOM010000348.1:0-2184 GCA_964608295.1 uncultured Candidatus Cloacimonadota bacterium | reverse complement strand
TACATTTGTTATGAAAATTTCTCACTTGTTTGTGTGTCAAGTAAATGATTTGATTGACAGAATTTCCGATGCTTAGCAATTCTAAATACAATTAAATAAAAGGATAATTAATGTTTGATCTTATCAAGATAAGAAAAGAGTTACATAAAATTCCAGAGCTAAGTTTTGAAGAAACCAAAACTCAGAAATATATTTTACAATTATTAAAACAATTTGAGGGACTAAAATTCCATACATTTGATTTCCCGGGAATATTAGTTGAATATTCACACGGGAATGGCACATATAAGCTATTTAGAGCAGATATGGATGGATTGCCAATTACCGAAGAAACTAATTGTGGTTTTGAATCTGAACATAAAGGGAAAATGCATGCTTGTGGTCACGACATGCACATGACAATTCTAATTGGGCTTATCGAAAAAGTTGTTCGAGAAAAAGTTAAAGAAAACATTCTGTTTTTGTTTCAACCTGCCGAAGAGGGAAAAGGGGGAGCAACTCGTATATTGAATACTGGAAAATTAGATGAATTTGATATTTCAGAAGCTTTTGCCCTGCACGTGAATAGTGAAATGAAAACAGGTGAAATTGCTTCAAAATCAGGTATATTTTTTGCTAATACACAAGAAGTAGAGGTTGTGTTCAAGGGTAGAGGTGCACATGTTGCTTTTGCTGAGAATGGAATAAATGCACTAACAGCTGGAGCAGATTTCTACCTTGAGATTCAAAAGGAGATCAAAAGGAAATTCCCAATTGGGAAGCCTGTAATTTGTGCATTTGGTAAAATGAATGCCGGTGTTGTAATGAATGCAGTTCCGGATGAATGCCGGTTAGAAGGAACCTTCCGTGCTTTTACAAGTAAAAATCATGAAATACTAAAAGAGTTGGTAAAAGCCGTGAAATCAAAAACAGAAAAAAAATATAGTATTGATGCAGAAATAATCTATAAAACTTTCTATAAAGAAGTGGTGAATAATAAAAATCTATATGAAAAATTGAAATTAATTACAGCAGAAAGTAATGTAGAATTTATCGAAACCAACAAGGTTTTTACAGGTGAAGATTTTGGTTTTTTTACTGACAAATATAAAGGAATTTTATTCTGGTTGGGTGTTGATTATAATGATACTAGAGCAAATTTGCATACTCCCTGGTTTTTTCCAGATGAAAGAGCAATTAACATTGGAGTAGAAATTTTCTTTAAATTGATTTAAATAATAGTATATTCTCTAACTATATATCATCGTCATCCAGATCAATATCATCAAGATCATCTTCTTCCTCATCCTGCATCCAATCAGGACAAAAAGCAACATTTTCTGTGTGATCCCAACCATCCACATTCTTCAGTCCATACGTATTCAGAATCTCTTCTTCCCAGAGAGAATATCTTACTTTATCATCTGTTACATCATAAACTAATACAGGTTTATGGAATTTCCTCAAATTGAAATTACCACCACTCAATTCAAAAAATTCCAATATTCTTTTTTTATCTTTTTCAGTGATCATCATATTTTGCTCCTGATATTGATTTAGTTGACCTCTTGATCTCACTAAATTTACTTGTTCACAAAAGTGAAGCAGGATAGAGATGTCAAATAAATTTGATTATATTTTTAATAAGTTTCCAATATTGGTACTCATAATATTATGTGCTGCAAATCTTTATGGTTTTGAACCCCAAAGGGCTGATTTCATTAATTCTTATCAATACAACTTATATCAATCATGGTTAAATAATGATAAACTTGATAGTGATTTCCCGGCTGGTTTTACTAGTGATAAAGTAGTGAAAATTTTTAAAAATAATGAAGGAAGAGAAATTAATATAGAATACGATTGGCAGAATTGGAAAATAATTTCTCAGAGAGAGATCGTTCCTTTAGCATTTTATATCAATGGTGAACAAAAGATCAAACCGTATATAAATTATATTGAAAGGTTTATCTATCGTCTTAACAGCAAAGATGAAATTTTTCTATTTGATCTGGTAGATCACAATAAAGTTTTATTCAAATATAAGGAATTTACAGGTGAAGAAGCTTTAAAACTCTTTTGGACGGATAAAACAATGCCCAGACTTAAATTGCAGCCGATTGAATTGATCTCAAATTCAGATACACTGGGCTTCAAATTTGTCTCTGAAGAATTGGCTGAATTCCAAATTTTGTTTCCTCAGGT
>CAZSOM010000347.1:0-2186 GCA_964608295.1 uncultured Candidatus Cloacimonadota bacterium | reverse complement strand
TCTTCTTCAGCACTTAAATATATAATATCTTTAAAACTTGCCTTTCCTGCTTCAACTTTTCGGTAAGGGGTTTCAATAAATCCTAGAGTATTAATCTTAGCATACACACATAAAGAAGATATCAAACCAATGTTTGGTCCCTCTGGTGTTTCAATCGGGCACAATCTACCATAATGAGTAAAGTGAACGTCACGAACTTCAAAACCAGCTCTTTCTCTAGATAAACCTCCAGGTCCTAAAGCAGAAAGTCTCCGTTTGTGTGTCATCTCAGATAGTGGATTTATTTGATCCATAAACTGAGAAAGTTGATTTGTTCCAAAGAATGAATTAATAACTGAAGATAATGTTTTAGAGTTTATCAAATCCATTGGATGGAAAACCTCATTATCTCTAACATTCATTCTTTCTCTAATTGTTCTTGCCATACGTGCAAGACCAACGCCAAATTGATTTCCTAATTGTTCACCAACAGTACGTACACGACGGTTACTTAAGTGATCAATATCATCAATATCAGCTTTTGAGTTAATAAGTTCGATAAGATACTTAATAATCTCAATAATATCTTCACGTGTTAAGACTTTAGTATCACTTGGGATATCAAGTCCTAATTTTTGATTAATTCTATATCTACCAACGTTACCTAAGTCATAACGCTTATCTGAGAAGAATAGCTTATCAATAACATCTCTAGCTGTTGCTTCGTCAGGTGGTTCAGTGTTACGTAATTGGCGATAAATATGAACAACTGCTTCTTTCTCAGAGTTACAAGGATCTTTCTGCAACGTGTTATAAATAATTGCATAATCAGAAATTTTCTGATTTTCCTTATGTAACAAAATTGTTTTTGCTCCAGATTCAACAATTTGCTCAACATGATGATTCTCGATAATAGTTTCACGATCGATAATCACTTCGTTTCTTTCAATAGAAACTACCTCAGCTGTATCTTCATCTACAAAGTCTTCGAACCAAGTTTTTAAAACTCTCGCTGCAAGTCTTCTACCTACCATTTTCTTAACTGCTGTTTTAGAAACTTTAATTTCATCAGCTAGATTAAAAATTTCAAGAATATCTTTATCACTTTCGAAACCAATAGCTCTAAGTAGCGTAGTTACAGGCAACTTTTTCTTTCTATCAATGTAAGCATACATTACAGAGTTAATATCAGTAGCGAACTCAATCCAAGAACCTTTAAAAGGAATGATTCTAGCAGAATACAATTTTGTACCATTCGCATGTAAAGATTGGCTAAAGAAAACACCAGGAGAACGATGCAACTGAGAAACGACTATACGTTCAGCGCCATTGATAACAAAAGTTCCACTTGGAGTCATATACGGAACAGTTCCCAACCATACATCCTGTATAGATGTTTCAAAATCTTCATGATCTGAATCGGTACAGTATAACTTAAGTTTTGCTTTGAGAGGAATACTGTAAGTCAGTCCTCTTTCAATGCATTGTTCAATACTATATCGAGGTGGATCCAAAGAGTAATCAAGAAATTCCAACACAAAATTATTTCTTGTGTCTGTTATAGGGAAATTATCCTGAAACACTTTATAAAGACCTTCGGATTTTCTTTGGTCTGCAGTTGAGTCTAATTGAAAAAACTCTTTAAACGATTTTATTTGAATCTCAAGAAAATCAGGGTATTCAAGCTGATTTTTTGTAGTTGAGAAATTGATTCTTTGTTTTGTATTAACAGTCATTTATGCAATTATTAAATAAGAATCTAAACAATAACAACGAAAGGTTTAAAACCCAATATTGGGTTTTAAACCTAAAACTTATACAACAAAAGTTGCTTATTTAAGTTCGACCTCTGCACCTGCTTCTTCTAATTGAGCTTTAAGTGCATTAGCCTCATCTTTTGGTATTTTTTCTTTAATTGGAGTCGGTGCTCCATCAACAAGAGCTTTCGCTTCTTTTAGTCCAAGACCTGTTAATTCCTTAACTAATTTAACAATTTGAAGTTTTTGAGCTCCTGCTGAGTTCAATACAACATCAAAATCTGTTTTTTCAACTTCGCCTGCGCCTTCGCTTGCTACTGCTGGTCCTGCAACTGCAACTGCTGCCGCTGCTGGTTCGATACCATACTCATCTTTTAAGATATCTGCTAATTCATTAACATCCTTAACAGTTAGGTTTACTAATTCTGCTGCTAATTTCTTAAGATCTGC
>CAZSOM010000346.1:0-2186 GCA_964608295.1 uncultured Candidatus Cloacimonadota bacterium | reverse complement strand
TGGTAATTATGATTTTATAGACATTAACAATACGAACGAAGAACAAGCCTCAGTAGCATTTAATGGTAATTGTTTACCGGACAGTAATATTGTAAAAATAAATAATTGCGATATTTTTATGAATAGCAATAATCTTTCAAACGTTTTTATTAATTCACAAATTGATGCAAAATTCTATATTAGCGATAATTACTTCAACAGTAATTATTATTTAGAATATTATTATCAGCATTCAATCTCTAATAGTAATGAAATCTATTTGAACAACAATCATTTTATATCAGATCTTGAACCAAATACTGAGTTGGGTATTTATTTTGTTAATGGTGTAATTTCTAGCAACTATTTTGATAATGTTGATGTTTCAATGCAATGTGGTTCATCAGGTTCATTGCACTCATTTAGAAATAATTTATGTGTAAATGATGAAGTTACATTTTATGATGAATATGATATTTCTAATTGTATTTTTGATAACTGCTATTTTTATTATTCTGACTACTATGATACTGAAATAAATAATTGTTTTTTTAATATAAATGGCTCTTTTGATAATAATAGTGAAATTATTATTAGAAATTGCTTTATGCAGGGAAATTATAATTTATGGAATAATCAATTACAGAATTGTATAACAACAAATACAATTCCTGAGCAGAATAATGCAGGTAGTAACATTGAGATTGAGTATTCTGATTTAGATTCAATTTATGTTGATTATGAAGGAGGAAATTATCATCTAAAAGAGGGCAGTATTGCAATTGATGCTGGCTTCGATTCTCTTAATTATTATCAAGCATTTGATTTTGATAATAACCTGAGGATTATTGATGGAGATAATGATGGTAATTGTATTATTGATGTAGGTCCCTATGAGTTTAATTCAACTGCTTTAGGTGGAATTGAAGGATATACCTTTGATCCGATAACAGGCGAACAAGTGGATTATGTCTTATTAAAATTCAGTAATTCTGAAGGAAAGTTTACTTTTTCTGATAGTTTAGGGAATTTTCAATGTATACTTTCGGCTGGATTTTACAATGTTTCTGCAAAGCGATTATTTTATGAAGAAGTTATAGTATATCCTGTGGAAGTGGTAGCCGGTGAATTTACTCAAATTGTAATTTTATTATCAGAAATCGTAAATGCTGAAGATGATGTTATATTACAAGCTTCATCATATTTAACAAACGTTTCTAATTACCCGAATCCATTCAATCCTACAACAACTATTGAGTTTTCAATCCAAGATGATTCTGAAGTTGAATTAACAATATTCAACATTAAAGGACAGAAGATCAAACAGCTAATCAGCAAACAGCTTTCAGCAGGTCAGCATTCGCTAGTATGGGATGGAAAAGATGATGAAAATAAACCTGTTTCATCAGGAATATACTTATACGAAATCTCTGCTGGAAATTCAAGAGTTGTAAATAAAATGATTCTTTTAAAATGAAAAAATTGGAGAAATCATGAGAAATAGAATAATACTAGTTTTCATACTTCAAATTTTATTAATTCAATTACTCTTCTCAATAAAAACTCGAGAAAATGTAAGTGGAATTTGGAATCAACCGGAATACATTATTGAAAATGATATATGCATTACTTCCTGTGATATTCTGGTAATTCAAGAAGGTGTTACGGTAAAATTTAACGGTAATTATAAATTTGAAATTATCGGTTCTTTATTTGTTTTAGGTTCAGAAAATTCAAAAGTAATTTTTGAAGCAGCCGATACAACCCAAGTTTGGCAAGGTGTTGTTTTTACGGATGAAAATTGGGAAAATAATCCCAGCCAGATTAATTTCTTAGAAATAAAAAACTGTAATGGTATAAATGGCGGTGGAATGTCAATTTTAGAATACTCAAACCTGATAATTGATAATTTGAAAATTTCCAACTGCTCGGCAGAACTTGGTGGTGGAATTTATTTATCATTTGCTCATCCAACAATTAGAAATACTGAAATTTGTAATAATACTGCTTCCCTTTCCGGTGGTGGAATTTACTCATCTCATAGCAATCTTATTATGGAAAACAGTTTCATTCATCATAATGAAGCCGAAAATTCTGCCGGTGGTGCATATTTTAGATATAATCGACCTATTATTACGAATTGCATTTTTGAATACAATAGTACCCAAGGTTATGGTGGTGGAATTGTTACAAGTGAACACTATATA
>CAZSOM010000345.1:0-2197 GCA_964608295.1 uncultured Candidatus Cloacimonadota bacterium | reverse complement strand
ATAGCTCTCCATCTTTAGCTAATTTTTCTAAAGGTTTTTTCTCAAACATTGTTGAATCTCCTTCTGTAATATAATCTATGACCTTTGGTTCACAAACAAAAAATCCGCCATTTATCCAAGTACCGTCACCTTTAGGTTTTTCATGGAAAGAATCGACATTATTTGAACTACCTATCTTTAAAGATCCAAATCTTCCTTCTGGTTGTACTGCAGTCATAGTAATCGCTTTCCCATTTTTTTTATGAAAATCAACTAGTTCATCAATATTAATATTAGCGACACCATCACCATAAGTTAACATAAAGGGTTCATTATTTAGATATTCAGAAACTCGTTTTATTCTTCCACCCGTCATTGTATGCAAACCTGTATCAACCAAAGTAACTTTCCAAGGTTCAGTATCATTATGGTGAATTTCCATTTTATTATTTGCTAGATCAAAGGTTACATCACTTTGATGTAAAAAATAATTAGTAAAAAATTCCTTTATTGCGTAACCTTTATATCCGAGTAAAATAATGAATTCATTAAACCCATAATGGGAATATATTTTCATAATATGCCACAATATAGGTTTATCACCAATGGGGACCATAGGTTTAGGAATATTCTGAGTCTCTTCACTTAATCTTGTACCAAATCCACCTGCTAAAATTAATACTTTCATTATTCCTCCATATCTGTTTAATTAATAATACTGTACTTCTTGAAATTTCATTTTAGTTCTATTACTGATTCTCTTGTCTCTTTGAAATATTTTGAATGTCGGCTATCGTTTTATGAAACCAAATGCTCCAATTGCATCAAGCTCACAAGTTAAATAAATTTTATGCATTATTACACTGCAACCTTTTTTGCCAAGAAAGTTCCACCTACCACACAATCTTCTAAACCAGTATTATTAATTGTCTTTTCTGCCAAAATGGTTTCAAAACCAATTTCAGAAATTGCTTTTAGATGATCATCAAATTTCCATCTGTTTAAAAAGTACTTTCTTTTCCCAGAAATTAATTTCCATATAGTATTGGAAATTCTTTGATGTCCACAGGGATATTTTGAAATCCCGTGTGAGTGAAATTCTATATCATGCAGCATGAATCCATTTTCAATGATATGAGATGTTAAACCTGAATAAACAATTTCTGGTTTATCCACATGTTCCATTACTGCTCTTGAAAATATAAAATCAAGATTCAGATTCGAAGAACTCATCCATGGATTCAAAATAATTATCTTCTTTTTCTTCTTGAATCCACTTAATATTTCCTCCTTAATTTCAGCAACAAAATCATCGTCCAAATACAATGGCATAATTAGATTCCGAGGAAATGCATTATTATCTACTGTCAGATTAAGCTGCTTAAATTTTCTAATAATCGGAGTCTCTTTCTTGAATAATGTTACTAAATCCGCTAATAGTTTTAGATTGTTTTCAATATTGTAGCTGCCTTCAATATCAAGAACATAATACTTGTTCATACCTGTAAGCATTGCACAAATTCCTATTCCAATTGCCCCACCAGTACCAAGTTCTCCGATTCTATAGATTTTGTTTGCGTTATTTTTCTTCAAATAAATTAGAATAGATAACCATATTGTATAACAAAACAAAGCATTTGATCCACTATGTTTTGAATTCTTTTTTTTAATCAAACGGATTCTTTCAAATAAAGGAATATATGTTAAAATTCCTTTAATTATTGCTCTGAATAATAAAATTTTATCTTCCAAGTGATATTTTAGGATCACGAATTACTGTCCTTCTCTTTCCTGTTGGAGTAAGCTTTATATCGTCAACTATCTTAATTTCAATATTGACATCCGAGCCAATGTACTCTTTCCAATAAGTGTAAATTTTGTTATAAATCTCATTGTTGAAACTATCATTAACAACTAAATTAAACAAGATTTCATTAATTTCTTTTTGAATGATTTGTATCTGGTCTACTTCTTGAATCCATTCAAAATAAGCTACAAAATTCTCTACAATTAGATATTTCCCTGAAGGAGTTATTAAAATATCGCTATCCCTGCCTTTAATACTTTGTACATTCTTGAAATTCCTTCCACATTCACATTTATCACTAGAACCTAAAACTAAATAATCTTGAGTATCATAACGAATAAACGGAGACGCATAATTATGCAGGTCTGTTGTAATATGTCTGACGGGATTATCACCATCACTTCTGGTGAA
>CAZSOM010000344.1:0-2197 GCA_964608295.1 uncultured Candidatus Cloacimonadota bacterium | reverse complement strand
TTTCAGAATTCATTGTTGAGATCGACAATGATATATGTACAAGTTGTCTGAATTGTTTGAAAGTATGTCCTGCAAAAGCTATCATAGAAGGTGAATAATGGTTAAAGATAGATATGATGTTGTAGTTATCGGAGCTGGTCCAGCAGGAAGTGTTGCTGCCAGATATGCAGCAGAAAATGGTGCATCGGTTTTAATCTTGGAACGAGATAGAGAACCTGGTATTCCTGTACGCTGTGCGGAAGGAGTTTCTCATAATGGTATTGTCCCATTTATTGATATTGATAAACGCTGGATAGCATCTCAAATAGATGTTGCAAAACTAACTTCCCCAAATGGTGAAAGTGCCTTTATGCATAATAATGGTATCGGTTACGTTTTGGAGCGAAGAATATTTGATACTGCTCTTTGTGAACTTGCAGCAAAACATGGAGCTTGTTTAATTACTAAGGCAAATGCATTGGACCTGATAAAAGAGAACGATAAAATTTGCGGTGTGAAATATCGTTATATGGGAGAAACCAAAGAAGTTAGATGTGATCTTGTTATTGCCGCTGATGGAACCGAATCACGTGTGGGAAGATGGGCTGGTATTAATACAGCCGTTGCACTTAGAGATATTGATACATGTGTGCAATATACACTTGCCGGGATTGATATAAAAAAAGATATAGTTGAATTCTATTTTGGTAACGAGGTTTCACCAGGAGGATACATTTGGATCTTCCCGAAATCTGATAATACTGCGAATGTTGGTATTGGAATTTCTGGTCATTTGTCACACGAAAAAGGTCCAAAAGAATTCCTTGATAAATTTGTTGAAAAGAGATTTCCTAATGCAACGATCACCTATACAGTTTATGGTGGAGTTCCTACTTCTGCAACCCTAAAAGAGATAGTACGTGATAATATTATGCTGGTTGGAGATGCTGCACGTCAGGTTAATCCAATAACAGGCGGTGGAATAGTTCAAGGAATTATTGCTGCAAGGATTGCCGGCAAGCTAGCAGCAGAAGCTGTTAAGAAGGGACAATTTGATGCAAAATTCCTAAAGAAATATCATAAGGAATGGGATAAGATATTAGGCAATACACAGAAGGTTATGCACTCAATGAAAGAAAAATTCCTCTTTATGACAGATGAAAGATTTAATAATCTGGTACGCTTCTGTAAAAAAATACCAGAAGATAAGTTTAGTTTAAAAGCCTTATTCACAGAAGCTGTGAAAGGTGATCCAAAACTGATGTTGGATGTCGCTAAATCGTTCGTTGTGAGTAAAATCAAGCTGAAATGACCGAAAAACAAAAGAAGGAATTATATCGAAAAACATTTCATGTGAGCTCGATATTGTTACCACTTTCATATTATTTTATTTTTCACTATAACCGCAAGTTGATGTTTCTGGTTTTGATCCCACTAACTATTATTACACTTATCATCGAAATAGCCAGGCTTGAACACAAAACATTTAAACGGATTTTTTATAATTTAGTTGGGATCATGTTACGAGATCATGAACTCCATAATTTTACTGGTGCAACCTATTTAATGATCTCAGCAGTAATATGTATCGGTTTTTTCCCAGCTGAAATTGCTGTTGTAGCTCTTGCTTTTCTAGCAATCGGAGATACATTAGCAGCACTTGTAGGCATTCCATACGGAAAAAGAAAAATACTTAACACAAATAAAAGTCTTGAGGGAAGTTTAGCTTGTTTTGCTGGTTGTTTTGTTTTTAGTCTTCTTTTTTTAAATCCAGTTGTTTCACTGATTGGAGCTTTTACTGCAACAGTTGCAGAATTCTCCAGAATCCCGATAGATGATAACATAAAAATACCAATTGCTTCCGGATTGGTTATGAGTTTTGCAAAAATGTTCTTCTAAGGTTTGGATAAGATAAAATATGAGGATGGAAAAATGAAATTATCATTTGTGATACCGGTTTTTAATGAACAAGACAGTTTAAAACAACTATATTCGGAAATAATAGATAATATTAAAAAATATGAATATGAAATCATTTTCATTGATGATGGCAGCACAGACGAGAGCTACAAAATATTAACTCAATTGGCAAAGATAGATAAAAATATCAAAATAATAAAATTCAGAAAGAATTTTGGGAAATCAGCCGGACTGAATGTGGGATTTGAAGCTATAAAGGGAGATATTGTCTTCACGATGGACGCAGATCTACAGGATG
>CAZSOM010000343.1:0-2213 GCA_964608295.1 uncultured Candidatus Cloacimonadota bacterium | reverse complement strand
CGATATGGAAGAAGATGATTGTGATACACCTATAGATCTTGGTACTGGTGGTTGTAATATTTTATCAACTGGTGGAGATATTGAAGCTCCTGAGTTGTGTGGATGGAATTCTACGGACAATACAATATTTTTCAATTTTACTGTTATTGCTGATGACCCTCAACCATATACAATTACAGTAGAAGGTGGTGAATGTTGGACAAACAGTGGTAACGAATCAGAAATACAATTTGCTGTATATCAATGGAATGGTTCAAATTGCTCTGGGATTGGCGGTGCTGGATCAACATACATGGGTTGTGCAAATGGAACTGGCACTGTAGTTTTCTCAGAAAATTTACCTGTAGGAGACTATGTACTTGCAATGGATGGATTTAGTGGTTTATCTGGAAACTCATTATGCTTATTCGGTTTTGATGCTCCTTTTATTGATCCTTCAGATATTACTATCAACCTAAATACAACAAATGAGTCTTGTGGTGAAATGGGTACAGCAGCAGTAACTGTTATTACATCTTGTACAGGAAATCCAACAATAGAATGGAGCACTGGTGCATTTGGTAATAGCATAGAAGACCTTACTGCAGGAGATTACTCAGTAACTGTAACAGATGGCGTTGATTGTGACACAGTAATTGAAAGTTTTACAATTACAGCAAACAATGACTTTTCCGTTTCTGCATATACAACAGGAGACCCATGTGATGAGTTTATATCTGCAACTGCAGATGTAATAGGAGCTACTCCAGGACAATGCACATATTCATGGAATACAACTCCACCACAATCATCACAAGTTGCTCAAATCAACCAAGCTGGCACTTATTCTGTAACTGCTACTTTTGGAACATGTACTGCAACTGACGATGTTACAATTGACATACTTGATCATATTGTTGTACAAAACTTCTCTGATAACATTTGTAATGGCTTAAATACAGAATATACTGTTTCGTTTGACGTTATTTCAACTGGTGGAGGTAGTGTAGATTTCAATGTTGATTTAGGTTCAGGAAATACTTTATATACTGATAACTTTTCAACCACATATCCTTCTGCAACTCAATATGGAATTACGATTACAGACTTAAATGATTGCGACATATTTACATATAATGGCCTAACAGATTGTGGTTGTTCAACTTTTGCAGGCAGTATGGGAGATTTAACACCACTTACACTTTGTGCCGATGATTGCTCTGATGCACTAACACATAATGGAGATGAATTCCTTGATACTGACGACATACTTGAGTTTATAGTTCACGATGGTGCATATCCAGGCAATATTCTTGCTCGAAATTCTACTCCCGATTTCTGCTTTACAGATTTAACAGGAGCTAATTATGGAGAAACTTATTATATTTCAGCAATTGCCGGAAATGATCTTGGTGGCTTTGTAAACCAAACTGATCCTTGCTATTCACAATCTGCAGGTACACCTGTTGTTTGGTTTGAAAATCCCATTGCATTTATAAGTGCTAATGAACTTACCACGTGTGGTCTTGAAATAACATTAACTGCAGCAGAACCTGAATTAGGTATGACTGGTACATGGAGTTCACCAGATGTATTTTTTGCTGTAGATGGAACATCGATAAATAGTCCTACAGTTTCTGTAATTGCTAGTAGCTATAACGACCAAGAATTCACCTTTACTGTTACAAATGGAATTTGTGCAGGCTCTGATAATGTAATGGTTCATTTTCTTGAAACTCCAAGCGCTTATGCTGGAGATGATTTCACAATTTGCGGAAATGTCGCTAGTCTTGAAGCTGTGCAAAGCATTCCGACTTCTACAGGACAATGGAGTGGAAATGGTTCATTTGTTGAAGCATCAGTGCCTGACACAGATGTTACAGCAGGTTCTTATGGTGAAACTAGTTTCACTTGGAGAGAAAATGTTGGAATATGTTGGGACGAGGATATAGTAAACATTACCTTCATTCAAGCTCCAAATCCTACAGTTACCACACTTTATGATACTATTTGTGGAAATACAGCCGAAATAGAAGTAGTAAATGTAACAGCATCTGGCTCATGGGCAGCATATTCTGAAGGAGCTTTACTTACACCTGCCCCAAATTATGGTAATGGAATCGCAAGTCCTGTTACAGATGTTACAATTGGAAATTATGTAGGTTTATTTACAGATATTGAATTTATATGGACTGAAACAAGTCAAGAAAATGGAATTGAGTGTACTTCCACGG
>CAZSOM010000342.1:0-2220 GCA_964608295.1 uncultured Candidatus Cloacimonadota bacterium | reverse complement strand
CTTGGGAAAGGTAATGATTAACGGTTATTTGTAAATAATAATTCCAAAGAAATAGTAAAGCCATTTTTTTTACTTAAGGCCTTTAACATCCAGTTTAAAATGTGGAGCTAATAAAACGAGTAATATATAGAAGTGTGATATTGAAAATTTTAGAATGAGGGTTTATGGAAGCCGAAGAAATAAAAATTAGTTCAAATGTAGAAACAGAGGTTTCAATTGTAGATTCGGAAGATGAATTTTTTAGAATGTGGGAAGAATGGAGCGTTATCCTTCAAAATAGCAGCTCAGATACAATTTTTTTGACCTTGGATTGGCTTAGTCGTTGGTGGAAAGTATATGGTGAGGGAAAAGAACTTTTTATTTTGTTAATTAAAAGAGAAGGTGCGCTTGTAGGTATAGCGCCCTTTTATAAAAAAAACATTTCAAAATTTAGGTTTTTTACATACAGAAGCATTATTTTACTCGGTGACGGCTCTGGTGATTCAGATTATTTAGACTTTATTTCTTTAAAAGGACAGGAAGAACTTGTTGCACGATCCGTAATAAATTTTCTTATTGAAAAGAACGGTGAATGGGACCTTCTAATAATGAATGAGATTCCCGACGCTTCACCTCATATTTCTATACTTCGCAAAATCTTTTATCAGAAAAGATGGTATCGTGATGAGGAGAAGATTCCCTGCACATATATTAAACTTCCTGAAAATTGGGAAGATTATATCAAATCTTTAAAGCCTCGGATGCGCACTAAGATTCGCTCTTTAACCAAACGGTTAGAGAAAGAATATCAGGTTTATTTCGATCGATGTGAACTGATTGATGACATAAAACCCCGGTTGAAATCATTATTTGAACTTCATAAAAAGCGTTGGCAACAAGTTGGGCAAGAGGGCGTGTTTCTATCAAAACAAAAACGGGAACTTTATTATGAGATTTCCAAACTATTTCTCTTGAATGGATGGCTTAGATTTTATTCGCTCAGTTTCGAGAACCACTATATCGCCCATCAATTCTGTTTTGAATATCAGAATAAAATATTTCTTTTGCAAGAAGGATTAGACCCGAATTGGTTCAAAAATGGTGCTGGCAATGTGTTGAGAGGTTACATAATTAAGGACTGTATCGAGAGGAAAGTCCAGGTCTATGATTTTCTCGGAGGCGTTTCCGATCATAAACTCTCCTGGAGCCCTAATATTAAAAATAGTATTCGAATATCTGCTGGGCACCCTTCATTAAAAAACATATTGATTTTCAAAATTCCGATCGTCATTGGAATGGGGAAAAAGGTTATAGAGAGATATTTGCCGGAATCAGCATTGAATTGGATTAAAGCAGTAAAAAAAGAAATAACAAACTTTTTAGCTAAGCGCATTCATTGAGAAAGTATAACAGTGAAAAAATATCGTATTAAAAAACTCATAGCTGCTTCAAGCTACAAGTTGGGTTTGACGAAACTCTTGACTAAACTCGGAGGATATTTAGTAATAAGTAAGAGAAAGCCCTTTTATTATGTGAGGCTGAAAGAAAACGAGAGCTTCTCAATTTTGATGTACCATCGTGTGAACAGCAATAATTCGCTTTTCACTATAGATGCGGTTCCTACCTTTGTCTTTGAAAGACAGATGGAGTATATCTCAGGCATTTTTAATATTCTTTCAATTGATGAGATTCTGGATCGTTTAGAACAAAAAAGAAAGTTGCCGAAACGATGCATGGCGATTACCTTTGATGACGGATACGAAGATAATTATACAAATGCTTTTCCTGTTTTACGTAAGTATAAAATCCCTGCTACCATATTTTTGACGGTAGGATGTATTGAGAACGGAACAGCATTATGGTTTGAAAAAGTATTATATGCATTTGAAAAAACAGAAAAACAATATTTAAAACTGCCGGAATCAGAAAATATTTTTTATTTTCCTAATCTTCAAGAGAAATATAAAACTGCTGTACAGGTCCTTGAAATACTGAAAAAGTTATCTGGAGCAGCCAGACTGAAGGAGATCAGTAAGATTTACTCCGCTCTTTGTGTGGAAGAACCTGAAACCCAACCAAATCAGATGCTGAACTGGGAACAGATTCAGGAAATGGTAAAAAACGGGATTTCCATAGGATCACACACCATGACACATCCCATTCTATCCAAAATTCACATTGAAGAAGCCAAAAGAGAAATAATTTCTTCAAAGGAGATTATTGGAAACCGTATAAACCAGC
>CAZSOM010000341.1:0-2220 GCA_964608295.1 uncultured Candidatus Cloacimonadota bacterium | reverse complement strand
GAATACAACCAAGCTATGTGCTTGATTTCTAAAATACTTTTTTACGATAAAACCACTTAAATCTTGTTGGTCAGGAATACCTTCATTTGTCAACTGATACAAAACAATATTAATTTCATCTTGCTCCGCATCAGCCAAAACCTGAATTATCGCTTCATTTTGATTGACATTCTTATTAATCATTATTTTCTTGTGATTTGGCGACCAATCAAGGGCGCTGAAATAAAAATTAAATGTGTATTTATAATTCATCCCTGAAAGAATAATATAATCATCTCGATAAGTTCCTTTTAACCAAATTAGTGCTTCTTCATAAGGGTAGTAATGCTCAGAAGTATCGACAAGATAATTTCCCCAAAGAGGCTTCTTAGTTCCATCCAAATTTATTGGAGATAAAAACAGATTTACAGTTATTGCAGTAATAGCTAGGAATGAGTATATATTCTTGTTCCAATTTCCCACAGATTTAATCACTATAACAGATCCGGACAATATTGGTGCCAGAACAAATAAATTAAATCTACTATAACCTGTATAACCTGAGTTGTCTAAAATATGAAATATTGGGAATCCAATAAATAGAGATAAGAGAAAAACAGACTCTTTGTAGGATTTTTGCTTTATTAGGAAGATAATTCCAACCAAAAAGGATAACAGAAAAAAACCAAATTGTTCAACAAATGACTTTAGAAGAATCCTGTAAAGAGAAATATTCGACAGATTTGAGATTTGTGGAGAAAAACCTCGAATGTCTGTTAAGCTAGTTCGAAGAATCAGGTAAACTGCAATTGGACCCAAGACTGAAATCATTATTTTTATTTCATTAGTGACAAGAGTAATTATGCTCTTCTTTTTCTCAGGATTCTTACGATAATTTTGATAAGCGAAAAGATACCGAGAAGCCAGGAAGCATAATAAAAATACTATTGTGGTCTCTTTAATGAATCCAATCAAAATGAGGGCATACCAGGCCGGTAATTGTTTGATATTCTCATAATCGGCATTGAGTAGATCTTTTATATGGAAACACACGAATAGCATCAGCGCTAATGCAGGGAGTTCTAAGTAGAAAATTGATGTGTAATAAAATAAGAGCGGCACTGTTCCAAATGAGATTCCCCAAAAATATCTACTTATTTTATTATTGTTTGGAAGATTAACGTAAACCATCCATGCAATGGTGGCTGATGAAAGAAATGGGATGATACGAAAGAGAAATTCGCGATAGGGTGTTGTGAACAGTGAGGTTATAAAAGGAGGAATCGCATAAAACCAATAATTGATAAAAGGATATCGTAATATATTTAATCCATGCAATGGATTCCACAAAAGATGAATAAGTATCATCATTAGGGTCACAATCAATCCTATAATTAATCCCAATTTGGGTTTCATCAATGTTGAAACTACAAAGATAATAATAAGTGGAATAAGAAATCCCGCTATTACTGGTAATTGGCTAACCAGTTTTAGTGTAAACATTATGTGATAGTCTTCATCACCCCTCCAGGGAAGGACTGAAATTAGGGAATTAAAATTTACTACGAGCAATGATACTAATAACAATATGAATGGAAACAATTTTTCCATTTCCCAATTAATCAAAAAACGGGAACTTGAAACATGAATCCATATACTTCCTACAACTAGAGTTATTACTAAAAACAATATTCGTTTAATTTGATTAGATGGAACCATCCAGTATGGTGTAATAATAAAACCGAGTACAAAAATAAAAGCGAGAAGGACACTTGCTGATGTTTTTTTAATAGTTTTTTTAGATATTGACATAATTGTCCTACACAGATAACTTATATGGGCAATAAATGATTATGATAGATGATCTTTTGATGATTTATTAAATTCTCCACAAAATTGAATGGTTTTTCATGTCGATTCCAGGAAAGTGTTTTTTTGTAATGCGATATTCAATTCATGAGGAGGTGGCAATTTCCTTAATTCAAATATTAATTGAGAGTGTAGAATTGATTGTGTAAATTGATTATCCTATTCAACCTACGCAGAGAGGTAAAGCCATGACACAAAAGAAAGATACTACAGAACCTGAGAAGAAGAACAAGATGCCCTCGCCCGAAGAAGTCGCCCGGGAGCCGGGGAAAGCGAAATCGATCGACGATCTCTACGGCAACGTTGGTGACGTATCTCCATTATTTGTACCACTCCTTATGTTAGTCCAACCAGCTGAAATTGAGTAGTAGG
>CAZSOM010000340.1:0-2226 GCA_964608295.1 uncultured Candidatus Cloacimonadota bacterium | reverse complement strand
AATATTTAATTATTAATTGAATTGCGGGGGAATTTTTGGGCAAGGTAGAAATAAGTAATTTAAAGATAAAATTTAGTTGCGAGCATAAGAAGATTAAGGCAACGACGTTATTGCAAGCTCTTTTGAATCTAACTCAAGCTTTGGATCTCATCAATGTGTATTTGAATGAAATCTATGGTACAAATAAAAAGTTTGAAGTTGAAATAGGTAATATATCTCAAGAAAATTTATTAGTTGATCTAAATCTTTCTTTAGAGGATAAGGAAAATTCTAAAGAAAAGACATTTGGAGAAAAAGACATTCTCTTTTATTTTGTTGGAATGATAGCTTTAAAGAGAAGTTTGGGTATCACAAAACCAGTATCTATCAAGCACATAAACAATACAGAAATTATACTTGAAAATGATAAAGGAAATACTTCAATAATCAACCATAATACTTTTAAATTATACAATTCGAATGATGGCTTACATGAAAAAATTACAAATTTTTTCAGAATATTGCATGAAGATCGTTTGCTTGAATCTCTTATGTTTAAGTTGAATAACAAGAAATTCATTGAGATAAAAAGAAGTAATTTTAGGAAATTAAGTGAAAAAATCAAGGTCGAATATCTTCAAGATGTTCAAGACCTTTATAAGGATGAAAAATAGAAAGTTTAATAATTCAAAGTGAATATTAACATTGTAACAAAAGAAAGACCAGTAATTATTTTCTAAACAGGAGGTAAAAATGCAGAATATTCTCACAGCAATCAAAGATGCAATGCGCGGAGAGATGGATAGTATAAGTGTTTATCAAAATGCTTTGAATAGTACTCAGGATAATGAAGTGAAAGATTTTTTTGAAAATAGAGTGAAAGAGGAACAAAGTCATTACAACTATCTAGTAGATTATTATCGATCAATCACAGATGATACTGAATTAAAAAAGATAGAATTTACTGAAGGGGAAAATCTGATCTTTTCAGAAAATTTTAATCAAAGGATCGGTGAGAGTCAAATCTTGTTTTCAGCTATTTCTGTTGCAACTTTATTAGAGAAGAATGCGTTTAATTTTTACCAGAAAGCATCTGAGAATACAGACAATGAAATATTAAAAGAGTTCTTTAGCAAGATGGCGACCTGGGAAAAACAGCATTATGATGATCTACTTAGGATCTCTGAAGAATCAGAAAAATATTATTGGCAGCAAAACAGATTTGAACCTTTCTAATAAAAAAATAACCTTCCACCGGTTAATATTTCAATTTGAAATCCCGATGGAAGGTTTTTTATATCCTAAAAACCTATCAGCTTAATAAGATTTAATCTTAGAATATCTATTCCTTCTGTTTCTCCAGTTTTTCATTAAATTCCCGTAAACATTTTCGTGTTTAAGTTCTGGTACCCTTATGTCTGGTACAAATTTATTTAGAACTTCGATCTCATCTGCTTTGATATTCAAACCTTCATGAAGTTTTTCTTTGATTATATATTTCTTTGCACGTTCAGGTAAAACTCTATAGAGTAGTGCAAAATCATCAGTATCCAAGCCGAATTCTTTAACCAGATAATCTATAAATTCCTTTTCTTTTGGATGGAATTCACCATCTGCAATAACTAGGAGAAGTGATGTTTCCAGGATAAGCATTTGCTGGTCTCTGGATTTTATATCCTTAATAAGTTCAGCGATTGGTGAAGGCTTTATAAATTCTTTCTCAAGTTCTGCCCACTGATCATCAGTAAATGCAACGTTTTCAAATGCTTTATGAAAGGCTTCTTTTTCTGAGGGAAGTATCTTTCCATCCTGCCAGGCTGCGTTTATCACTACTTTTGCAACATTCAGAAGATTTGGAAGTTTTTCGGGGATCACCTTTTGCATTAGATTGTCTGCTAATATTTTATCATCCTTCAAGTTGATAAGTTTCCCAATTTTTCTACCTGCTTTATCCACAGTTACAGAAAAAGAGTAATCATCATTTAAGAAATATTCCCATACATTATTTGCCATTTATCCTCCCAAAACAAAAACAAATTTTTTAGTTTCAAATAATTTAATATCCGTATATATATTGTCAAACGGTTTTATAAATTTTGTCAGAAGTTGTGTTCATATTGATGTCTTCTTCAGTTCTGTTTTCAGCATTCTGATCATTTCATCCTTTTCTTCCATCATTTTCTCATGCTTGGCAATTGTCTGATGATATTTTTTCGCCACGATTTCTTCATAAGCTAAGATGAATTT
>CAZSOM010000339.1:0-2229 GCA_964608295.1 uncultured Candidatus Cloacimonadota bacterium | reverse complement strand
GGCGCGGGTGGAGAAGACATCTGGCAGAATTATGGATTATGAAATCAGGAAAATTGGGAGAAACAGAACCATGGACCCATTCAAAAGGGTGGTAAATAATATTTCTGGACGGGATTAAAACAAGACGACCATGATGTGGATTTAAAAGTGCAGATAAAAAACCGAAGATCAACTATCTTTAAATAGATTACTGGGCTTTTATTTTCCAAAAATAATAGCAATATAAACAGATGGTTTCGTTACCTGGAGGGTGATTACTATAGTTTTTATTAGATTACTTAAATAAAATACTTGACATTAATAATAACCTATATAAATATGGTAATCACACAACAAGGAGGGTAATATGAACAACGATAAAATAAAATCTTCTCCAATAACTGAGCTCAAAGGCCAGAAATCTGCTCGGACTACTTTTAAACTTACAACTGACGCTGTGTCAAAATTAGACGATCTAAAAGAGAGAGCGGAGGTTCCAAAAAAATCGATATTAATTACGGCTATAAAGCTTATTTTTGATTCATCTCCAGACAAATTAGACGAAGACATTGTTCGTGCCGTACTAAGAAATGAAAAAAATAAGAAAAAAATAAGAAAAACTTATGTATTGGATAGAATCTCGATTAACACCTTACATACCGCGTTAATTAAATATAAGTTATATTTCAATACCCGAGATCAATTAATGGAATACGCAATTTTGTATTTCAGTGAACTTTACTCTAAATTTAGGGAAAATGGCATGAATGCATTATCTGAATATTTCGCTGAAGGGTATAATGGGCTGTATCTTGCAGTAAGAGATTATATAATCAAAGGAGCTTCATCTGATGAATATATAGAAGACGCAATTAACGAAATATTCCATCATGACCAAGTTTTTAAGAAGAAACTATTCGATGAATTAGATGCTATGGAAAAATATTATGATTCAATGATGGCTAATTTTATGGAAATATTAGAGAAATACAAATACACGCCACCTAAATGAAAAAAAGGAGGTATTAATGGAAAATCAATTTACTCACCATGCAAAAACACGTTTTCGACAAAGAGGGATCGGTGAAATAGTCGTTGATTATCTGAATAAATACGGGGAAGCAACATATGCACCCGGTGGAGCTGTAAGATTTTTCCTTACACGACGCAATACTAATAAAATTATTGGTGATCTTAAGAGGGAAATCCACAAAATCGAGCGTGCTCGTGGAGTAGTAATTGTTCAGAAAGATGGTCAAATTTTGACCGGATATCACAGATCCTAAATGATTCAGTATCGGGATAGGAAATGATTATTTGCAAGAATATAAGCTCTGGAAAATTTTTTATTTATATTAAAGAGATTGAATGGGGTAAATTTGAGGTTGTTACCCCTGCAAACAAAATTAAAGTTCTTGAGCGTCATCTTTTCGAGGATGAAATTGATGGTAGTCGAGATGTTTTCTTGAGGGCCGGTTTAATTACAGAAGCGCAATTAAATGTGTATCAGGATTATGAGAGAAATAGGCAGGAAGATTGGGATGGTAGTTTTGATGAAAAATCTGTGAGTAAGAAAAAGATTTATCAACGAATAACTAAAAGACCGGAGGTAATAACAATGAAAACAATAGCGATAGACGATGAAGTGTTTGCCTTTCTTCAAAGCCAGGCGATTCCGTTCGTTGAAACAAATCCTAATCTTGTGCTGCGCAGGTTGCTTCTTAAAAAAAGTTTTGAGCAAAAAGCACCCGGGAAATCACCGATACATACGGGTATCGATTTAAATCGCGATGACAAGATTTATGAATATAGAGTGGGCGATGCCTTTGCGAAAATGATTATTAAAGATGGTTCTTACGTAATCTTAAAGGGTTCAACAGCAGTTAAGGAGAACAAACCTTCTATGCCGGAAAGCTCTGAACGGAAAAAGAGGGAATTAATTTCTTTTCGGAAACTTGTACTTGATGAAGAGCGTAATCTTTATGTATTTACTGAAGATGTTTTATTTGGTAGCCCAAGTATGGCTTCAGGTGTGATTTCAGGAACGAGTTCAAACGGAAGGTTATGTTTCAACATAAAATAGCAAAATTATGAATACGGTGAAAGCAAAGGCCAGTATGACCAAGCTGTTGTTGATTACTTTGATTCGTTTTTAACTTTAAAAAAATTACTTATTTTCAGTTAAGGAGGCTCCCATGCGAAAGTTTCTCTCATATATCGCTCTTTTGGCTCTGATTTCTATTATTGTCT
>CAZSOM010000338.1:0-2259 GCA_964608295.1 uncultured Candidatus Cloacimonadota bacterium | reverse complement strand
AAAATCGATTAATTCACTCTTAAGATATTTGTGATGCATCTTTCTGATGTAGGCTAATATTTCATCTGCATTCTGATAATTTGCTACCGGATAATCCAGTACACCTTCTCCTAACACAGCACGAATCCCAACTTTCTCTGCCGATCTTGCTGTTTGATCTCCAAAGAAATACATATCACTGAAAGTAGTGATCCCATTTCTGATCATTTCAGCACAACCATACAAAGCAGCATCTTCCACAAATTTAGCTGATAGGAATTTTGCTTCAACCGGCCAGATGTGTTTTGAAAGCCATTCCTGCAAAGGAAGATCATCTGCCAGACCTTTGAAATAACTCATTGCCACATGTGAGTGAGTATTCACAAATCCGGGCATTACGATTTTATCCGTTGCATCTATTATCTGGCTGGCTTCATATTTCTGTTCTAAGTCCTTTCCAATTTCCAGAATTTTACCTTTAGATATTGCTATACTTTTAATTTCAGGTTTTTTATCAAATTCCAGAACTAGACCGTTATTAATTAATATGTCGATTTTCATCTTTTCCTCTACAAAAAGTTTTAAACTTACCAATTAAAACTTTCCTTTCAATATTCTAAATAAAATAACTTTTCCACTAAATTTCATATGAGGTTTTACCTCATGCCCTCCGGGAAGTTTTCAAAAGGTGTATCAATCAGTATATCTACTAAAATATTTCTGATAGAATTATACCAAGTCTTAGTTGACATTTTAAAAGCAAATTTCGAAGAGGAGTCTATGTTCCCATAAGCCACAATTCTTCCGTTGTTATTGTCCCATATAACATACTTGAAAGAGGTTTTTAAAGCAGGTTGCGCACCAACATTAGTTTTCCATGTAATACCTGTAATAGCTGTTTGATTCGAATCATGCGCTCCTTTTCTGTAGGTTTGATAATCTTCGAATAAAAGGACAAAATCTGCATGGATTGAATCGAATTCAACAATTTCTCCATTATGAGGAAGATTAATGTATATATTATTATTCTCAGACAAAGATAATTTTCGTTCATAAAGTTTTTCATGATTATTAGCCTGAGAAAATTCTACTTTGTTAAAAGTGGAAAGTTCTTTCATTTGTAATTTGAAATTAGTATTAAAGAAATCCTTATATACTTTTTTTGGATTTCCTTCTCCCAAATCATCAGTAACATCTTTTGGATTCTCAATTGCTATCTCCGGTTGTACAATAAATAAAGTTTTATTTTTGATTTTCATGTTATCGTATTCCGGCATTAAATATATGTTTTTCGTACAACCAGTTAAAACCAAAACTAAAATAAACACAACAGCAACATTTTTTTTCATGTCTTACTCCTTATTTTTTTTCATCCAATAATGTTTAATTTCTCCAAACAAAATTTCACCTTCTTGATAAATTACATAACCTTGTTTTTCATAAAGGGAAACAGCATTTTCACGAGCTTTCAGAATAATTTCTACAGCACCTGCTTCGTATAGTTTTTCCTCTAAAGCTTTTAATAATCTCGACCCTAAACCTTGACCTTGATTCTTTTCTTCAACTGCCATGTAGCGAATTTGAGTCTGGCTCTTTGTATTGAAATGTCCGCGACCACAACCTACCACATTTGTTCCTTGTATTGCCATGATATGAATACTTTCTTCATCCATCTCATCCCGTTCGCTTCCTTTGGGTAAATCCCAGGGTTTACGTAAGATTCTCCAGCGAAGATTATAATACCTCTGGAATTCTTCTTCTGTCTTTGGCTCTCTGATAACAATTTTATTTTCCATATTTCCTTTGTTTGCATTACCAAGGCAAACTTGGGTACGAGCAAAAAATCTTCTTGCTTTTCTTCTGTTCCCTCACTTGTGTTTGAAGAGAGGGTCAGCAGGGTGAGTTTTGTTTTCTCGAAATCGGAATTTCGAGTTACATTAGTATTTCAGCATATCTAAAAAGCTTTCAATCCTTAGTTTTGTTCGTGCATCCAGATCACCCGGTTGATCACCTTCAATAGTCATGACCGGAATATCAATGTATTTTTTTATGAGAATATTATCGATTTGCCTGTGACAGAAAGATTGTGAATAGCTAAGAACAGCATCAAGGTTACGATTGCTGATCTCAGTTTTTATATCTTTCAATCTGTCGAAAATACTATAAGGATAGGTGTAACGCAGATATTGATCAATGATATCCTTCTCCAGGTAGGGCATGCTGAATTGTCTTTGAATTTCATTGAAAACAATATTTACATTAAGTTTCAAAAGAAAATCA
>CAZSOM010000337.1:0-2288 GCA_964608295.1 uncultured Candidatus Cloacimonadota bacterium | reverse complement strand
AAACTCAAATTCCGGTAATTCTGGTTCAACAAAAAGAAGTGCTTTTAGATTTGAATTATCTGGAAAATCCATATCCATGGTATCCCCTGGATTCACAGCCTTTTCTAAAGTATATTGCGCAGTATCTGATATTATTCCTGCTACCCAATCTGATTTATTTTTTGTGCAAATCATCAACTCATAATTACCAATTTCAGATAATACCTGCCTGGATTTAACAGACGTAAGATCGGAAGTGAGATATGTAAATCCATCTATGAATTCACGAAATATCAAAACATCTGCCCCGCCACTTTCACGTCCTAAGGGGATAATAGCGTGATAAAGCTCATCTTCAGGAGGTCCAAAAACTTTAGTTAAAGCGGAAGATCTAATTTTCCATATTCGTGACCACTCCATTAAAAGCGATAGAGCATCTTTTGTCGTCAAAATACGAAGATCAAGTCTTGACCTTTTAGCCTTTTTCTCAGCAGCTTTACTCCACCCATTAGCAGCTACAATAACTGCTTTATCAGCCCCAACAGCATTTGCGAGTCCAATCACTCCTTCAATTTCTTTAACATCGAGTTTCCTAGCATGGTACTTTGCATCAATAACAATTTTGAGACAATGCCCTTTCGACTCCATAGTTAATAGTACGTCAATCTGCCTATAATTGCCTGTATCTACATCTTTTATTCTGACATCTTTTTCAACGCGGCCTTCACCCTCTAAATTTTCGTAAAGAAAAGCAACTGCTTCTTGATACTCTTGCCAAGTTAACATTTAATGATTTTGTCCATAATTCTCAACTGAGTTGTATAACGTAAAGCTGAGTGGCTGGGCAACGATAACCGAAAAACTATGCTAAAGATAAAAACTATCGGTCAAATACTGCCTTTCGAAAAACGGCACGGCTTTGCCCAGTCCATCTCAAGCGCCTGGTTAGGGCTTTTCTATGATTCTCTTATAGACTGATGCCCTTTTGAAAACTCCTTGGACAACCATAATATTCTTTCAATCAGCCATGCCTTTGGCTTCCTTTTATCTCCACCCGAGCCTCCGACCTCAACAAAAACCTCACCCAAATCTTTGTGACCTAGGGTATTTAGTTTGTCTTCTAACTCACCAATTGAAAGACGCTCTATTTTTGTTAGTAGTTCCTTTGCTTCATCGCTTGTGGCTGCTTTCTTTGGCTGTATTGTTGACTCGCTACTTATTAAATCTTCTACTTCTTTCTTTAAAGTATTAATTTTTCGAAGAATACCCCGTAGTTTTTTCTTATCCCCTTCGTTCATACTCATACCTTCAATCTATGGCCTAGTGATTCTTTCATAAAATTCTTCGGCTGCTTTATGAATTCTTCCAGAATACTGAGCATCTGCCGCATAATCAGAAAGTGCAATTGGCTCACTCTGCTCTGGACGCTCGGCGATCTTTTGTGATTGTGGAATAGCTGTATCAAAGATTAGATCGCCATATTCCGACCTAATTTTTTTCAACCATTTTTCTTCATTCCCTGTACCACCAGTAAGATAACGAAGTCGATTAAATATTACCCCTATCAACTCGGGTTTATTAAAAGCTTTTTGATCAAACTCGAATATTTTATTCGCACTGTCGAACAGATTATTAATGCATTTTTGGATGTGAGCTATGCCAAGCGTAGATAAGTACTCTGCCATCGCTACTATTACATAATAATCACTTGTAAAAAGACCATTTTGTGTTGCTAGGTATAGATTTGGTGGGCAATCAATAAAGATGAAATCAAAATCATTCTCTATTTTTTTAATTGCCTTTTTTAATAATAATTGTGCTTTGGGGTTGTCAAATCCGAACTTTGTAGCCAGCTTTAAATCAACCCCAAAAAGCTCCATATGAGATGGAATTAGTTTGATACCTCTATTTGCTTTTTCATCAAATTGTTGAAACCAAGGTGATCTTACAAACCTTGAAGGCATAGCAATAATTGATGAAATATCAAAATCCTTTTCATTTAGCCCTGCCTCAAAGAAATTGAGAAGCGTACCTTTGGTTTTTACATGTTCTTCCCAGTCTTTTTCAGTCATCCAATACAAAGTACAATTTGACTGAGGGTCAAGGTCAATCATCAGTACTCTTGAGTTAAACTTCTTATAGAGTGATGCAGCAATCTCAACAGACAAGGTCGTTTTTCCTACCCCGCCTTTAAAATTAATAAATGATGTAATTATTGCCATTTTAATGTTCCTCCAGTTTATTGTTCTTGAGCCCTAACCCCCAAACCTCGCAGTTAGGGAAGAGGTAGGTTTATAACGGTTTGAAAA
>CAZSOM010000336.1:0-2295 GCA_964608295.1 uncultured Candidatus Cloacimonadota bacterium | reverse complement strand
TAAAATCTTAATTTCAATAGAGTTCATTGATCATTATAAATCATTTAATTGATTGAAAATATTATCAATTTTCGATGAAGCCTCTTTCATTTTATTGTTGTAATCATCCAACTGCTCACGAAGATTCCGATTTTCGCTTTTTAAAAATTCGATCTCTTCTTTTTGTTTAGCGTCAGAATCAACTAATTTTAATAATTTATCTTCGTTTTCAATTTTAAATTCACTAAGGATGGAATTCTGTTTTTCAAGTTCAGAATTAGCAACAACTGCATCTGCATATTTACTTTTTATCTCTGTATAACTATTTATTAATTTTTGAATTTTCCCATCTAAGCTATATACTGATTTTTCTTCCATAATTACCTCATCTCGACCTTGTATGAATTTTCTAAGCTCTTAATTACTTTTTTGAAAATATTATTAATATATTCATCCGTCAAGGTTTTTGTATCTGAACTGAACACAAGACTGAAAGTAAGACTATGAAAACCTTCTTGAATATTTTTACCAGCGAATTCATCGAAAAGCACAATTTTGGAAATATTATTCTTCCCAGCTTTTCTGATGGTTTCGATGATATCTGCATAGTGGAACTCTTTTGAGATCACAAAAGATATGTCCCGTAGAATTGGTGGAAATTTAGGAATATTTACGAATACTGGATCTTGGAAAATATCCATTGCAAAAATTGCGTCAAGATCAATACCAAAAGCATACATTGGAATATCAATATCAAATTTTGCAGCAGTTTTAGGATCAATCTTACCCAAGCTGGCAATACATTTTCCTTTTAAAACCACTTCTGCTCCCATTCCAGGCTGATAGAAAGGTTCATCAGATTTTTGATATCCACAATTTTCAAGTTTCAATTCTGCCAATATATCTTCCACAATTCCTTTCACATCAAAGAAATCTATCTGTTCATGATCAGTTTTCCAATAAACCGGATCAAGTTCTCCTGATAGAATTCCTGTTAGATGAAGCTTTTCAGTTGCAAGTTTTTCATCTTTTCTAGTGAACACTTTCTTTAATTCGAATAGTCGTAAATTCTTTTGACCATGATTAATATTATAAACTGCATTCCTCAGCAAACTTGGCAAAAGCATAGAACGTAATATTGAGAAACGTTCACCCAAAGGATTTTTCAATTGAGCTAATTCTCTACGTTTATCTTCTTGATTAATGTTTAATTTATCCAGATCATCTGGATCACTAAAATTCCAATTAATAACTTCTGAAAATCCATAATTTACAAGTAGATCTTCCACTTTCCTACGGGCATAGAACACTGGTTTGTTCATTATGTTCTGAGATTTAACTAGAGATGGTACATTATTATAACCATTAAGACGGATCACTTCTTCGATCAGGTCAATCTCACGAGTAAGATCTTTCCTGTAAACAGGGATCTCGAATTCTAACTTATCTTCAGTTTCATTAAACAGATTCAAACCAAGAGCCGTGAGATATTCTATAATTTGTTTAGGGGAAATTGCAATTGAAAGGATTTTCTTAACACGCGAAGGTCTGATTGATACTTTTTCTAAATCTTTTGGGAAAGGAAATGAATCTAATTTTCCTTGTAGAAGTTCCCCACCAGCAACTTCAAGGATCAATTCACAAGCTCTCTTGCTCGCCTGTTCAGCAATATCATCTGTTATATCTCGCTCAAAACGGTAGGAAGAATCTGTTGTTAAATTCAACCTACTTGCTGTTTTTCGGATGGAAGAATAAAGGAAATTAGCAGCTTCGATAACAATATCTTTGGTTGTTGAAGTAATATGAGAATTCTCACCACCGATTATTCCTGCGAGCGCAATTGCCCGTTCATCGTCAGCGATCACGATATCATTTGTTTCTAGTTTGTAGGTCGTTTCATCCAAAGCAGGTAATTCTTCATTTTGCTCAGCTTTACGAATAATGATCTTCTTTCCTTTAATAAGAGAATAATCAAAAGCGTGAAGTGGATGACCGAATTCCATCATCACATAATTTGTAATATCAACAATATTATTGATCGGTCTGAGACCAACTGAGATCAAATGTTTTTTTAGCCAATCCGGTGATTCCTTGATCTCTACATTTTTTATCATCCGGGCTGTGTATCTTGTACAATATTTTGGAGCCTTATTTTCTAAATCAAGATTATCAGTAATTGGTTCAGAACCTTCTTTAAGTTTACTGTCAGGTAAGGTTATTGGAAGTTTCAATAGAGCTGAGAGATCTCTGGCGACACCGATCATACCAAGCAGATCAGGTCGGTTTGGTGTAATTTCCACATCATAACAAGTATCC
>CAZSOM010000335.1:0-2311 GCA_964608295.1 uncultured Candidatus Cloacimonadota bacterium | reverse complement strand
CATGGAAAAGGGGAAGAGCGCCTTTATGGAATAGAAGAGAACTCTGAGTGTTTAGGTGAAGTCAAGCGTGGTTTTCAAGATGCAATCGACCCTCCGCTTTCTCTTCCTGAAATTGAACTTCCGAAAATTTCTGAACTACCTGTCAAAAAAAAAGATGGGACAATTGCAACCATTGTGATCATCACTGTGATGAAAAGCAATGCTGTGCATTCGTTGAACAATGCAACATATATTCGTGCAAGCAGCCAGAGCAGGTCGATAGGAGCTCGTGAAATACACCGACTTTGCCTCAAAAGAGGTGTGGAATCTGTTGTTAATCAATCAGTTGATGTTCCCGTTGAATTGTTGAACACTTTTTCATGGGAACAATACGCAGACCGGCGCAAACTTACTCGGCCTTTTCCTGATGCATTAAAACACCTTGGATTGCTTGTAAAAGAAGACTCTGTATGGAAACCCACTATTGCCGCAGTTCTGCTTTTTGCTGAAGAGCCGAATGGACTGATAAAGCGTAAGTGCGCCATCCGCATTTTTCATTATCGCGGGCACAAAATTGAGTATGATCCGGATCCTAATCTTGTCCGTACGCCAATTACAATAATCGGTTCGATTATACAGCAAATCAGGGATACTGTTGATGTTGTTAGCAGAGAGCTAAGCAGCGGAATTCAAAGAACCCATCAGGGATTTGAATTCAAGCAAGCGTATCCAATAAAAGTTGTGCAAGAAGCCATCACCAATGCGGTTCTGCATCGGGACTATTATATATCTGATGACATACAAATTCGTATTTTCACAAACAGGATAGAGATAGAGAGCCCCGGATTGTTTCCCGGAGCTGTAACCGCTGAAAATATTGGCAGTGTTGGTAGCAAGCCCAGAAACCCAAAATTAACAGATCACATTCGTGAGTTTCCGAACCCTCCAAATCTTGATGCAGGAGAGGGCGTGCGAATGATGAAAATGACAATGGATAGCAACAACCTATATCCTCCTGTTTTTGAAGAAATAAAAACAGGAAACAGTGAATCCGTACTTGTGCGCATCTCCAACGAGGCAAAGCTTTCTGAATGGACGCTGGTAAAAGATTATTTGGATCAAAATGATTCGATTGATAATAAAACATTGCGTGTTATGCTCAACCTGACAAGTGGCGAAAGCTATAAAGCATCACGCATGCTGAAAGGATGGGTTGAATCCGGGCACCTCCAAATTATAAACCCTGAAGCAGGAACTAGGACTCGTAAATACAATGTAGGGCATTCAAGGACATTGCTTGCAGATGTCCTTGCAAGCAACATGAGCAACCACCTTAAGTCTATGTCTGTCAATGACATAAGAAATAGAATGCTTGCATCAAGCATGCAAAAGCTTGCAGATTCAGCAGGCATTAAAATATAGTTTTCAGGAACATAAACATGGCAAAGAAAAAGACCAAAACAAAAAGGACTGTCGCATGAAATACTGGGTTGGTGTAACCGACAACCATTGGTTTGAGTTTTTGGCGAAAAAAAAGCCTCAAGAGGTGAATTTCTGGCGTCCCAAAAGTTTGAATCAGTTTCGAGCAATACAAGAGGGAGGTCTTTTTCTTTTCAAGCTACATAGTCCTGACAATTATATTGCCGGTGGTGCATTCTTTTTACGCCACACCATTCTTCCTTTATCATTGGCTTGGGATGCATTTTTGGAAAACAACGGAGTTTCTGACCTATGTAATTTTCAAAAAACTATTAGTAAAATCCGAAGAGATGAAGAAATTAATCCGTCAATTGGATGTACGCTTCTGACAAATCCATTTTTCTTCAACCGTGAAGATTGGATTCCCATTCCTGAAGATTGGAAAGGCAATCTTGTTCAAGGAAGAACATACGAAAGTGGGGATAATTCATTTGGTCAAAAGCTATGGGAAAATGTTCAAGACAGGATGACAATAATAGACAATATCTTTGATGATAAAATCATTGCAGATAGACCTGCCGCATATGGAAATCCAGTTTTGGTGCATCCACGTCTTGGGCAGGGCGCATTCAGAGTCACCGTAGCAGATGCGTACAGCCGCCAATGTGCCATCACTGGCGAAAACACACTTTATGTCTTGGAGGCTGCGCATATTAAACCATATTCAAAAAGTCATTCGCATGAGGTGTCAAATGGTGTTTTTTTACGCTCAGACTTCCACACTTTATTTGATCAAGGACACATTTCAATTTCCCCCGATTATGAGGTTTTGGTGAGCGACTCAATTAAGGATCAATTTAACAATGGAAAACTTTATTACCAGAAGACTAATACTATTTTGCTCTAAAAAAGC
>CAZSOM010000334.1:0-2311 GCA_964608295.1 uncultured Candidatus Cloacimonadota bacterium | reverse complement strand
AAGACTGGGAAGAAAATGTAAAAACAAAAGGTACACTTCTCAATTTCTTTGAGGCAGGGCTAAATGAAGAAGAATTTGATATTTCATCAATTATTGCAATGCCTTCAAGGTTTGTAAAATCACCGTGGTTTCAAAAATTTGATGAAAAAGCAAACAGAGGTATCAAGTTAATTCCATCTCATATGGAGCTTTTTGGGGTTGATTTGAAGCTGGCTACAAAGTTCGGATTTGATAACCCTAAAGCGCAATTATTATTAAAAAAGGCAATTAGAACAATCCAAAATGATTTTGATTTCATCTTTATTGATTGCCCGCCAAATCTATACCTGGCAACACAAAATGGCCTTTTTACAAGTGATTATTATGTAATAGTCGCTATGGCAGAATACTTGTCTACGCTTGGAATAGCTCACATACAAAAATCCATCGATAATCTCTTTGACAATGCGAATAAAATATTCGAGTTCGATCGAAAGGCTTTTAATAAACCCGAGTTGATAGGGGTAATATTTAATCGACTCCGCTATCTTACTGGTGGTACAGGGAATGAAGAAAAATGGCTGAAAAAGATTAGGGCAGAATATGGAAATCTAATCTTTAATACGGCTATTCCGCAATCTCAAAAGATTGCTGAACGTCCAGAGCAGAGCGAGCCAATTGCACTTTCTGATTATGCGGCAGATGCTCAGTATTCCGGAAGAATTCATAAAGCAGCCGAAGAATTCTATGAAAGAATTACTCGGCCATAGATGAAGGTGTGGATATAAACGAAATGGAAAAAAGAAAACTACGGGGTATTCTCAAAAAAATTGATGCCTTGAAGAAAGAGGTAGAAGATTTACTCGGTGATAAGCTACAGGGACAGTCGAAGAAAGCAGGCACAAGCAATGAAGCAAAGAAACTACTATCAAAAATAGAGCATCTTTCAATTACTGAGTTAGAAGATGAACTTAATCCTCTAGGGCATAAAGATTTGGGTGAAGTCTTTGTTGGCGTTGGTGGCTCTAGTGGAGATAAAAGGAAGCCTAAAGCATGGCTAATTGAAAGAATACTATGGTTGTCCAAAGAGTTTTCAGAAGGGCATCAGTCTATAAGAGAATCGTAGAAAAGCCCTAACCAAACGCTGCACCAGACGCCTGAAAGTCCTGCGGTTTTCGCGGGGGCCGGAGGAGGCACTGGTGAGCTTGTCGTTGGGCTCTAAAAAAAGAGAGGAGAGGAAGGCATGAAAGATGATGTAATTCACACAGCATTTGAATTAATTCTCGAAGAAATTGGTAGTATCTCTAATGAGTTGAAGCAAGAAGCAAAACATCTCGTTGATAAAGGAGACTTTGATGCTGTCGCTTACCTAATGAATACTGGGAAAAAAATGGATACTTTTCAACTGAAAGTGCAAGCTTACAGACTGAATGGATAAACACATTTGACCCGGACACAAGAAGCAAAACACATATTTCACTTTCTGAGGTGGATATAGACATGTCAGAAACATTGTTGCTTACCATGACATATGGTGAAGCATTTGCTGAGGCTGAGTACTTTGGAAAAAATGTTCGTGTTCTTGCAGGTTCAACAATAAATAAAGTGTCTTATCAGTCGCTTGCTGACCATATCGAAGATAGAAAAACAAAAGCCATAAGTGAAGGAGAAGTTGCACTTTCTTCAAACCATGAACTATATGAAGTAAAAAGACCGATCACCTTTAATAGTCCTTCTGCAGCAGCTTGTTTTGTCGCAGGTTGCTCAGTTAGTGGGCCAAGGGAATGGCAAGTCAAACATAAAGGTAAATCGTTGAAGTATTGGTTAAACAAGAAAAAATAGTCCAACCAATCACTTCACCTGACCACCAACAGCTCGACGGTTTTTTGAAATGCTCTGCCCCACATCAAAGCAGGTGGTTTTTAAAAGTTCAATGCTTCGCAGTGTTGGCGGCAGGTGAGTTCGGTCGTTATTTTAGGAATCCAAAATGTACTATAATCGTAAATTATCTGATTCTTTTTCAAAATTATTGGGGCCAAACGGAGAGCTTCGCTGGTTGTTCCATTTAGTTCAAAAGCGTCCTGATTTAGACTTTTTGATAGGAAAAATTTTGATAGGAAAAAATGGTTCAAAAGAATGGATCTCAATATATCGAGGACTTTCAAGAGTATTGACAATCTTAAAGACTCACGATCCTGGCATGATTAAATTAGATGGAGCAACCGCCTATAAGAAAATTTCGTATGGTCTGTATGGGCAAAAGACACCTTCAGAGGATTTCTCTCGCGAATTAACCAGTTTAGTAACAACGGTTTCTAATGATTCGAAATTT
>CAZSOM010000333.1:0-2316 GCA_964608295.1 uncultured Candidatus Cloacimonadota bacterium | reverse complement strand
CTCAATAATTATCCGTGCACCTATTTTCCTGAATGACATGATCGATACAGCATTCAAAAGTGGAGAATAAAAAGATTTCTTCACGCTTTGGAAAAGCGTTCTCATATCATGAGTTTGAGCAAGACGGGCAAATAAATTCCTGATCTCGTACTGGAAGAGAACTATGAAGATAATGATCCAATAATCTTTGAAGACTCTTAAAATTGAGGTCATCATATTGAGTTTGAAAAGTGTTGCTGTTAAGTAGATCACAAACACTCCCAAAAGTCCCCACAACATCTGGTAACCACCGCTTTTTGTAAGTAAAAGAAAAACTCTGTATAAAATAAATGCCACAATGATTATATCGATAACATCGGCAATTCTGGGTATGAAAATGCTCATCATCTATTCCTTATTTCTGTTATGACTTTTTGGAAATTCTTGTGTTCCAATACATCATGAACTCTTATTAATTCAATATCATTTTGGAAAGCATAGGCTGCTGCTGCCAGGCTTCCAGTCAGTCGTTTTGAAGCTGATGAATCATAAATATTCCCAAGAAAACTTTTACGTGATGCTCCAAGCAAAATTGGAAGACCAAGACATTTAAATTCAGCTATCTTCTTTAAAATAATTAAATTATCTTCCTGTCTTTTCCCAAAACCAATTCCAGGATCAATTATTATTCTTTCTCGTGATATCTCGTTCTCTTCACAAAATTTAATTCGTTCTTCAAAGAAGGTTAGAATCTCCTCAATCACATCTTCGTAATGTGGACCCTTCTGCATAGTTTCCGGTGTTCCCTGCATGTGCATTAAAATTACAGGTACATGCGGATATTTGCTTAATACTCTGGTCATATCAGCATCAAATTGCAAAGCCCTAATGTCATTCAAGGCGGATGCACCAGCCTGTAATGCTTTCTCTGCAACTTCAGCTTTATTTGTATCAATAGAAATGGGAATATCGGATTGTTTGCGTAATTCCTCTATTACCGGAATTACCCGTTCTAATTCAGTTTTTGCATCTACCTTCACTGCCCCTGGTCTGGTTGATTCTCCACCGATATCAATTATGTCAGCTCCCTCACTTATCATTTTCAAAGCATGTTTAGCAGCAAGATCTGCATTAAAATATTTATTTCCATCAGAAAAACTATCGGGAGTTACATTGAGAATTCCCATTATCTTGGTTTCATTTAATTCCAGTTTTTTTCCATTGCAGTTAAGAACTTTCGTTAGAGGATTTTCTAGTTGATCAATAAATTTTATGATGTCCTGTTTAATTTCTGGAAGACCAAAGATCGTTTGGTAATTCAGCTTTTTAACCAACTTTTTTAATTTATCGAGATTCCCTAAAAGGATCAGGTCACTGATCTCATATTTTCCATTCACTACTCCCCTAGCAACGGCTGCATCGCCACCAATTGAGAGCATTTCCTGTTTAAGGATATTGGCTGCACCAAGTTTTACATTTGTTAGTTTGATTGATAACTCAAGTGCTTTAGGTGCCATCACCTCAACACCCTGCGAAGAAACCTTGATCTTAGTTAATTCTTGTCTGGCATCCTTTAAGTCAGAGATACTCAAGATCCTGTTCATCTATTGCTCTCCGGCTATTTCAACTCATAGATAAAAGTGATGACGCCCTTCTGAACAACATCCTGAGAAATTGGATTGAACTTCCATTTGCTTATTGCACCTAAACTATTAAATTCCAGTTGCGGGTTTGCTTTTTGTATTACAATAATATTTGTGACCGAACCATCCGGAAGAACATCGAATTTCAACTTAACTTTCACACTTTGCTGAACACCTTCAGGATAGGTTGGAATTACCTTATTTAAAATTCTGCGGTTTGTAATCTCACCTTCCAAAATATAGGGAGAGTTGCTATCACTTTCACCAAATTGTCTATTTGTCAGTGAGCTTAAATAATCATCATTGGTAAGAATGGCATCATCTTCAGCACTGCTAATCTCTGAGGTATTGATAAAATTTTCCTCAACATCACTTTTTATTTTAGTCTGAGAATTACCGATCTTATTATTCATATCAAGTTGATTGAAAGCTGTTTCTTCATGAGTCGGAATATAAACAGATTCTTCAGATTTGGAAAACGTTTGCGGCAGATCCACTTTTTGGGGAATCATATTGCTCATTCTGCCAATGTCTTCTGTATCAGAAGATTGTGAGGATTGTGTTAACGGAGAAATGAACCTTTCATTGTTGGCACTTTCATTAAAACCGAATTCAATGAACTCAATACGTTTATAAACACTTTCCGGTAAAATGGAGAAATGGATAAATATAGCAATTCCGATCAGAATTAGAT
>CAZSOM010000332.1:0-2318 GCA_964608295.1 uncultured Candidatus Cloacimonadota bacterium | reverse complement strand
CATAATGTTCCAAATCTGAATGATATTAAAATGATGGCACATGTTTTGCGAGTTTTAGGAGCACGGGTAGAATATGAAAACGAGACTATGACAATTGATACAACTCATGCCGATTACTTTGAAGCTCCTTATGAACTTGTGAGTAAAATGCGTGCATCAATCTATGTTTTAGGTCCTCTTTTAGCTAGATGCGGAAAAGCAAGAGTATCCTTTCCAGGTGGTTGCGCAATAGGAACACGTCCTGTTGATCTTCATTTGAAAGTTATGGAAGCTCTGGGAGCACAAATCGAAATTGAACATGGCTACATAAATGCCACTTGTAAAACCTTGATAGGAGCAAAAGTAAGATTTGAAAAAGTTAGTGTAGGAGCAACTGCCAATGCCATTATGGCTGCTGTTCTTGCTAGTGGGGAAACTAATTTACATAATGTGGCCAAAGAACCTGAAATTGGTAACCTTATTGAATGTTTAATTCTGATGGGTGCAAAAATAAAAGGGAAAGACACAAGTCATCTTCAAATTACTGGGGTCCCAGAACTTAAACCAATTGAAACTGAAATGATGCCGGATAGAATTGAAGCAGGTACATTTTTGATTGCTGGAGCTATCACAGGGAGCAGAATTTCAATCTCCAATTGTATACCTGAACATCTACAGTCACTTTTTGATAGATTGATACAAACTGGTTGTAAACTGATTATTAACAACAAGAAGGTGGAGATCATTCCACCATCTACAATTCTACCAGTTGATATTGTAACTTATCCTTATCCTGATTTTCCAACAGATCTACAAGCACAATTTATGGCATTGATGACTCTTGCCAAGGGAGAATCTAGAATTGAGGATACAATCTTCCCTGATAGATTAATGCATGTGGCAGAACTTAACAGATTGGATGCCAGGATATCTTTAGAAAAACATATTGCAGTTGTAAAAGGTGTAAGCGATTTGAGTGGAGCCAGCGTAATGGCAACTGACTTAAGAGCAAGTGCTGCATTAGTTCTTGCTGGACTTGCAGCCAACGGAGAAACAACAATCTCCAGAATATATCACATCGATAGAGGTTATGATAAAATTGAAACTAAACTGCAGAAACTTGGTGCTGATATAAAGAGAGTTAGAGGTTAAATCCTAAAATTTTCTATTGTCAATCGTTCTGATTGACATCAACTTTATCAAATTAATTCTAACATAGATTAATAATTATAGTCTGTGTTATTTCAATATTAAGAGGGAGAGAGCTAAAATGAAAAAGTCAATTATCTTTTCGATTTTTATTTGTTTGGTAGCCTGCATCTCTTCCTGTGATGACAATAACGATTCAGATGAAGTAGAATACAAACAAGAAATGAGAGAGTTTGTAATTGGCATCAGCCAATATGCACAATCTATCCATTCCAATTTCGTTGTGATTCCACAAAACGGAATTGAATTGGTAACCGAAACCGGTGATGAAGCTGATGAACCAAGTCAGGAATACCTCAGCGCAATTGATGGTCATGGACAAGAAGATTTATTCTTTGGTTATAATAATTATGATGAACCAACTCCAACTGAAACAACTCAATATTTACAGACTTTTCTTAATATTTCCAAAGCTTTGGGCAATTCGATCCTGGTTACAGATTATTGTTCAACACTTTCTAATATGGATGAGTCTTATGTTTTAAACAGTGCAGCAGGATACATCTCTTTTGCTGCTGATGAACGGGAATTAAATAACATTCCAATATATCCATCACCCATCTACAATGAGAATGCAGATGACATCTTGGTTTTGCATGATGCTGTTAATTTTCTCTATTTGATAAATCCGGAGAATTATACTTCCAAAAATGACTTCATTGATGCAGTAACCTCAACGAATTACGACCTTCTAATAACGGATCTATTCTTTCATAATGGAGCTGAATTCACCCAATCTGAGATCAATGAACTAAAGAATAAAGCAAATGGTGGTACCCGGTTGCTTATATGTTATATGTCCATTGGTGAAGCAGAAGATTACAGGTATTATTGGCAATCTGAGTGGAATTCAAATCCTCCCGATTGGTTAGATGGAGAAAATCCAAATTGGGCAGAAAATTATAAAGTGAAATATTGGAATAGCGAATGGCAAGCAATAATTTTTGGAAATGATGATTCCTACTTGAAGAAAATTCTTGATGTAGGATTTGATGGGATTTATCTGGATATTATAGATGCATTTGAACATTTTGAGTGAAGAAAAGTTATGAAAATTGCGATCGCCATGAGTGGCGGAGTTGATAGTTCTGTTGCTGCTGCTCTGCTACAAAAAGAAGGACATGATGTTT
>CAZSOM010000331.1:0-2320 GCA_964608295.1 uncultured Candidatus Cloacimonadota bacterium | reverse complement strand
AACTATAGTACGCTAAACTTAGGACATTTTGAATAGAAAAACATAGTGTTCTAATGATTTATTCAACACAAAGGTCTGGATCAGCAGAAGGATCTTAGTTAAAAATTCTACGATTCATCTTCCTTTCCAAGTATTTCCAGAATTTACAGATATTGGGCCGAATTCACAAACCGTGATATTGAGGTCGGACCACGACAAAACATTCAACAACAACCCAGCACCCAAATACCTCTCTTAGAGCTCTTTTAATGGTCAACAATCAAATGTAAACAACTGGATCTTCTTTAACAAATCACCTATTTTCTGAGCTTGTTTAAACTGTCAGTTCACGCTTATTATCCTTAAAACCCTAAAACATACCAAAAATCTTTTCTAAGACCCGTTTTCAGCCATTCAAATATACTTATATTATAAGCATTTATCGTGGTCCACCCCCAGTACTATTGGATTGGACTTCGTTACTCAGGCCACCCAATTAGGTTCCATTAATGAATGTAAGAGGTTCCGGTATGGTAATCCATTTTATACAGTCTAAAGCATATAAATCTGTCATTCCCGAAACATAATCGCATGCCATTATTCTAGGAATCGATCCTTCCACTTGATAAAATGTATGCATTTTCTTAAGATATGATCCGAAAGCACGATCAAGCCTGTTCAACGAACTGGCATAAGAATCATAATCCTGACCATGAGAATCGTAGAGCGCTAAAAGGTAATCGAATAATTGTCCGATTATTTTTTCGCCATACTTTTTATAGTTTAATATTTTTTCATGGTTGTATATTTTTTCAGAGTTGAAAGCGGCAAGCTCGTTAACCGTGCTGTATGAAGCATCTGATAACTGTATGCCATCCGTCTCATTGCTATTTTCAATTATATCGCGAACGAGAGCATCAATTATCTCAGCATTGTTGTTTCCCAAGAGCGCTTTCACAGTAACAGGAACATCATTCTTTGAGATATAACCAGCGACGATTGCATCTTCTATATCACGGCCAAAATATGCAACTTTATCAGAGAACCTCACAATGCATCCTTCCCATGTAGAGGGAGTTTGATTTCTCGCTTTAATTTTTGACAAATCTTTGCTCTCGTGAGTTGGTGCCAGCTTCTGTTCGAATCTCTCACCATTATGACATATTATGCCGTCTTTTACTGCATACGTAAGGTTTAGTCCTACCCCATCATTTGCTAAATGCTCTACAACTCTGTAGCCATTGACTTCGTGGATGAACTTTCCCGCATTACTAAGTTTTTCAGTCAGAACAGTTTCTCCAGAATGACCAAATGGTGCATGACCAAGATCATGGCCTAAACCTATAGCGAATGCTAGTTCTGGATCGAGTTCCCAACCTTTTTTGACAAGACCTTTGCAGATTGTGGCGGCAATGGTGGCCACATGCATTACGTGCTCAATTCGTGTGCATACGTGATCATTCTTGGGTGCAAAGAACACCGGAGTTTTATGCTTCAGGCGCCTAAAAGGCATTGAATGAATAATTGCCGTTTGATCCCGATAATATTCGCCTCTTATGGGATGTTTTTTTTCTTGAGTTCTCTGCTGCAAAATACATTTGTCGAGTTTGTTTTTCATTTTTTTAACAAGTGTCCTTTGTTATGTGATTGTTACCTTACTCTTACTGATAATTCTCGTTTCAATATACTGGAATACCTTTGATTTTTTTGTATTGCTTTGGATCGAGAACAATGCCTACACTATATTTTGCTCTCGTCAGAGCTACATATAACCCAGCCCTTGATATTCCTTTAAGCTCGTTTTTCGAGTTTAGTAACCAGTTGAATATTGGTTTAGTGGGGTATATTAACACCCGGTCAAAAGTCAATCCTTTTGATTTCCCAAAGGTATATATAGGGTAATCAGCATTTACCTGTGTTTTAATAGAGTGTCTAAGTTGGACGGGATTGTATTCTTTCAAATATGAGTCGGCATGAAATTTGTCAACGATAATAATTCCTTCATGTCCTGTTACTGTGTCGTTTCCAGAGGTGGATTCTGGCAAGTCAGGATAAAGTGTATTTGAATATTCACATATCTGAGGTGAACAACGATAATTAACAGTTAATGATTTATCGTCAGTGTCTAACTTGATCGTGTCATCGGAAAAGAAGTTAATTATTTTGGACTTTTTGAACTTTGCATTTTTCTGTGCATTATTAGTAGAGTAGGTCGCTTGCCTCGGGTCGCCAACAAGTAATATATTTGATTGACTCTTAAACAGCTCTTTAAGTATTTCCAAGTCATACCCAGCCAAATCTTGGACTTCATCAATAAATATATTGTCAAAACATTGTGATA
>CAZSOM010000330.1:0-2336 GCA_964608295.1 uncultured Candidatus Cloacimonadota bacterium | reverse complement strand
TCAACTTCAGAATCATTTTGGGTAGAAAACTGAATTGTTGTTGTTGGATTGAACGGGTTTGGATAATTTGATAGATTGAGTCCTACTTGTACTAAGTTTTCAGGACTATGGGAGTAATTATCCACCAATGTAACAATGCCTGTTGTCTCCGTACCTATCCATTTCATGTTTAAATCATCAACAGATATACATTTGATATGATTGTGATCCATTCCTCCTGTACCTACAGCATAACTATCCCAAGCGTATCCATCATATCTTATTATATAAGTAAAATAAGGATAAGTACTAAGAGATCCTAGCCAAATGGTGTCATTGATGTCAATCGCAATGGAGTTCAAAACATTTGATGGAATTTGTGAATTGCTGGTATTGTAATTTGTCCACTCATAATCATCAAACATGGTGACTCCATTGGGACAAGTTATAATCCATTTATTTCCATTAGAATCTATATCAATATCCACGATAAAATTTGTAGTGATATCTAAATTATCAGTATTATAAATAGTAAAAATTTCATTATGAATTTTAATCAATCCTCCGTTATTGGTTCCGATCCATTTGGTTCCTTCTGAATCAATTGAAATTGTTGTTATTTCATTATCTGGAAGTTGTGAATTATTCGTATTATAGACAGTCCAATTATCATCCTGTAATTTAGCTAATCCACAGTCCGTCCCAATCCATTTTGTATAATTGTCCTCGATTTTCACTATATTCACTTCATTAGTTGGGATAGGTGAATTTGCAGTATTATAGGTTGTCCAATTTTCCAAATCGAAACTAGCCAGACCTTGGTTCGTTCCAATCCATATAAGGTCATTCGCATCAACATCAACGTTATAAATTTCATTTGAAGGAATTTCGGAATTGTATGTTTGATAATTAAACCAATTTGTTCCGTCAAAATACGTTAATCCTCCATGCATGGTTAAGTAAGTGTAAAAAGTTTCGGAAATTGATCCAATCCAGGAATCATTATTAGAATCAAAAGCAATGGATGTGATATTGGGTGAAGAAAGATCTGAAGTTCCTACATTTATTTGAGTCCAGTTATCATCATCATATAAGTTTAAACCGCCTCCCCAAGTACCGATCCATTTGTTATCGTTAACATCTACTGCTACATTTTGGATGTAACTACAGGTTAATTCAGAGTTACTTGAATTGTAATAATTCCAAGTCGAATAATCATAATTTCTTAAAGCTGAATTTGTTCCGATCCATTTCAATATTCCATTTACACTCTCAGTTATGGATGTAATTGTTGATCCGCTCAAATAAGTTTGCCAGTCAGTATAATTAAATGTATCTAATGATGCCAATCCATTCTGAGTACCAAACCAGGCTATTCCATCTTCTCCACAAAAGACTGAATACACAAAATTTCCCGGTAACGGAGAATTTGAACTATTATAGATCGTCCAATTATTGTTTTCTAACTTAACTACACCTGCTCCAGTTCCGACCCAAATTAAATTATTATTGATAAAAATACTATGTATATTGTTATTTGGAAGTTCGGAGTTTGAAGTATTATAAATTATCCATTCATTATTAAGGATATTTACAAGTCCTCCACCATAAGTTCCTAACCATATTGACTGAGAATTTTCTATTTCAACAGCAAACACATTATTATCCGGTAGATCTGAATTATCTGTATTAAATATTGTCCAACTCTCTCCATCAAAGGCAGCCAAACCACCTCCGTACGTTCCTAACCATTTTATCTGATTGTCATCTATAGCAATATCATAAACATAATTGCGCGGTAAATCTGAGTTGATGCTGTTAAATATTTCTTTTTCACCGGTATTAAGATTTAATTTTGCTAATCCACCTCTGGAATCGACCCAGTTTATTGAATCTTCAAAAGCTGTCACATAAACAAATTTACCTTCAGTATCATATTGATGTAATTGAATTTGCGAATAAATCATAATAGGGAGAATTAAAATAACTATTATTAAATATATTTTCATTTTTTCCTCCATTTTACTGGGTTGCTGCTAATGTTCCGTGTATGCTTTAAAAATTAAACAGTTTCTCACGCTTTGCATATTTACTAAAATATACTCTATTCAGAATTTCATTTTTTGTCAGTTCGAGGTTGTAATCTTCATTAATTGTATCAAAAGCTAAAATTCTAGCAGTTTTCAATAATTCTCTATCTCTGATAATATTGGCATGTTTAAAGATGGGAATCCCTGATTGTTGTGTTCCGAAGAAATCTCCCGGACCTCTTATCTCAAGATCTTTTTCAGCTATTTTAAAGCCGTCATTCGTTTCAACCATTATGTTCAATCTTTCTCTGCCCTCTTCACTGATAG
>CAZSOM010000329.1:0-2337 GCA_964608295.1 uncultured Candidatus Cloacimonadota bacterium | reverse complement strand
CCATAAATGGGCTTTGAAAATGAAGATCAAGTGGATAGGAGTAGATTGCGGCAGTGCAGATCACCCTATGAATACAATTATTCGTGACTGGCATCCAAAACCTTTTAAAGAAGCTGAGAAAAAATTGATTGCAGATTATGGTAAAACTTGGGAAGAGATGTTTCCAATAGACGAATTTTATCAGGTTATGCACTTGAATCTCTTCCCCAAGGGTTTACTTCACGCAGAAAACCTGGGCGGCGAAATCAATAAAGTTAATAATAAGCGTGTTTGGATCGGGTTATTCCCCTTACGCGGAATCGAATTAGAATCATCAATGTGCAGAATCATTGCAATGGAATCTGAGTAGTAAACGAATTTGGATTTTAAAAACTGGGATGAAAGTGAATAACGCTGAAGAGCAACTTCTTAATTTGATTAAAAGAATTGGAAGATCAGGTAAAAAAGCTACTAAAGAGTCCATTTTAGCAGCTGGGAAACACATATATAAAGAAAAACTCTCAACTCTCAGTTCTGCCTACAAATCCCTAATTCAAAAGAAATTCATTAAGAAATTAAATGAGGAATATTCTATAACCAACAAAGCCGTAAAATTTATGAAAAAACAGAAATCTGATGGTTTTGGAGAAATGTTGGTTCGTAAAGAGAAAAGTAAAGTTTATGGAAAATTCTGCGAAATGCTTTATGGTAAGAATATTTCTCAATTTAATATGATGAATATGGAGCAACTAAATAAATTATTGGAATTATTAGAGATAAATAAGCATCAGAAAGTTCTGGATTTAGGTTGTGCTACAGGCACGATTACAGAATATATTTCTGATATTACTCAGGCACAGACAGTTGGTATTGATTTTGCTGAAACGGCTATCAAATGGGCACAAGAAAGAACAAAACCCAAACAGGATCGATTGAAGTTTATCACAATGGATATGGATGAATTAGATTTCCCTATGAATTCTTTCGACATTATTCTTGCTATTGATACAGTATATTTTGTGGAAAACATAAATAAAACAATTCAAAAATTGAAAGAGATTCTAAAGGAAAATGGTAAGTTGGGAATCTTCTTTTCGCAAATGATAAAACCAGAAGACGATAAAGAAAAATTGCTTCCAAATAAAACAATAATAGCACAAACTTTGACAAAGAATAATTTAAAATTTAAAGCTTGGGATTTTACTGAGTGTGAAAAAGAGTTCTGGAGAAAGTCTAAAAATATTGCGGAAACCTTGAAAGAGAAATTTGAAAAAGAAGGAAATTCTTACATTTATAAATCTAGAATTAGTGAAGCTACTTCTATGATTAAATTTGTTGATTCAAATAGTATTAGCCGTTATTTATATATTGTAAATCTTTAAAATAAGGAGTTTTTATGGCGATAATCAATGATTTCGCTTATCATAAGCCAAAAGATATAAATGAAGTGTTAATTCTGCTTTCAGAATTTAAAGTAAAAGCTAAAATTCTGGCAGGCGGAACTGACCTGATCGTTCATTTGAAAGAAGAGCTGGCAAAACCAGAAGTTGTAATTGATGTTAAAGGTATAGCAGAACTAAATAAAATTGATATTTCTGATAACACCATCTTTTTAGGTGCTGGAGTTACATTCACTGAAATTCTGGAATCAATGCCAATAAAAGAAAAACTACCAATTTTATGGGAAGCGAGTGAGACAGTTGCTTCAATTGGAATTAGAAATCGTGCAACTCTTACTGGAAATATCTGTTCCGCAGTTCCCAGTCTTGACTCAGCACCTGCACTTCTTGTATATGATGCTGAAATTTTAGTTCAAAATATTACCGCTCAGAGAACTATCTCAATTCATGATTGGTTCACTGGACCTAAGAAAACAAGCCTGAAACCTGATGAACTTGTTTTGGGAATCAAGATTCCGATTGTACAACACACAGGTGTTTATGAAAAATTAGGACGCTACAAAGGTGAGGATCTGGCACAAGCTGGAATTGGAATTTTTGCTGACGTAGATAAAAACTACCGGATTGCCAGTTGTGCCGTAGGACCTGTTCCTAAGCGGATGAAAAAACTGGAAGAATTCCTGAAAGGTAAAGAGATCTCTAAAGAATTACTAGAAACTGCAGCAGAACTTATTCCGAATGAGATCTCTCCCATTACTGATATCCGTTCTTCTAAAGAATACCGAATTCATATGATGAAAGTTATGTTCAAACGAGGTCTGCAAAAATCCGAAGCTATCCTAAATGGAGATAGAACATGAAAAAGATAACCTTAAAAATAAATGGTGAAATAAGAAATGTTTATGTGGAACCTGAAGAGATTTTACTTGATGTTCTTCGTGATAAGTTAGGTGTAAAA
>CAZSOM010000328.1:0-2342 GCA_964608295.1 uncultured Candidatus Cloacimonadota bacterium | reverse complement strand
TAAAGTTCGATTCAGCACTGGCCGGGATGTAAAGCGCGAATCAGAGATGGACTTTGTTGAATTTATGAGTTTAGCACATGCAGGGTCCCATATTGCTCAATCATATTTAGCAGCTATTGGAACAATTGTTGTTATGGAAGATGGATCTGAAATATCGAAAAGACTTCTTCCAGAGTTTTTAGTAAATGTCTATTCTCACAAGATTAATTAAAAAAGCACCTAACCTGGCTAATGCACCAGAGCGCGAAGGGCGTGCGCCTGGTGATTAGCACCGTTATGCCATAAATAAAATATAAGTAATCATATGAATAATCAAGAATTTAAAGAAATTTTGTTAATGGGAAGAGAACAACGTCATATTGAATTTAAAACTGGTGGGTCTAAAACGGATAAGAGACTACTTACAAAAGTTATTAGAGCTGCTATCAGTATGGCCAATAATAGTGATGGTGGTAAGGTAATAATTGGCATTTCAGAAAATGATGATGGATCTTTAAATCCGGATGGAATTACAGAGGGTGATTTGGCTACTTGGTCATATGATAAAATATCGGATTCTTTGGCAGAATATTGTGAACCAAATATAATATTTGACTATGAGGTTTTTGAGTATGAAAGTAATAATTTTATAATCTTGAACGTTTCCGACTTCGATGAAGTCCCAATTTTATGTAAAAAGGATTATCCCGAAGTGTTAAGGTCTGGTGCTTGCTATGTAAGGACTAGACGTAAACCAGAAACCTCTGAAATTCCAACTTATATTGACATGCGAGATTTGATAGATTTAGCTGTAGAAAAAAGTATGAGAAAGTTTATTAAACGTGCAAATAATTCAGGCATTTTACTTTCGAATCATGTACAACTTACCGACGATGATTTATATGCTAGTCAGTTAGATTATTTGAGGGATGTCGATGAGTGAAATTTTAAACAAAATAAAAACTCGTGGTTATTGGCAAGTAATCATTAAACCGACAGAATTCATTGCTGATCGGATCAAAGACATATCTGTATTGTTTCCAATCTTACAAAAGCACTATGTTTATATCAGAGGTTGGGATTACCCACATTTAGAAGATAAGAATAGTTTACATATTGATACAGATTGGGTCAGTCAGGATTCTGAATGGATGCACAACAAGTCATCTTGGCGATTTTATCAAAGCGGTCTTTTTGTACATTTACATGGCATGTCATTTGATTGGCGTGATGAATCTGATGTTTGGCCAGGAGATGCTGATTGGTGTCCTTCTCAGTATATTGGTATAGGCAATACAATATTTACTTTTACAGAAATATATGAACTTGCATCAAGGTTGTCAATGAGTGAAGCCGGTGCTGAACATATGGATGTTGAAATTACTATATTTGGATTAAATAATAGAAAGTTATATTTAGATAGTAGTAATAGACATCCATTGGACAACATTTATGAGGCTCATTTAGATACGTTGCCAATAATTAATAAAATATCAAGACAAGAATTGGTTGCAAAAACAAAAGAATATGCAATCGAATCATCAATAGAATTTTTTCGGAGATTCGGCTGGAATCCTACATTTGAAATAATTAAAAATTGGCAAGATGAACATAAAAAGTAATTGGCATAACAAAATGCTTCAGTCGGAATTGAAACAGCTACGGCTTTTTGTGCCAGAACATTATTTGGAATTTCGTGTTTCATTTGGGTCTTTCCTTGCTTCAATCCGCTGAGCATGAACGTTAGGGTTTTCAATATTCGAGGGCAAAAAATGACAAATCAAATAAAAGAAATCATTCCTGATCTTATGACTGGCCCAAGATCTTATTTCACAGACATAGACCCTCTTGTACCTGAAAGTAATGATATCAATGCTATTAGAAAACTAAAATTACAGCTCCTTACTAAAGAAAAGATAGTAGTGGCAGCATCATCACTATTTCATGATGTTTGGTATGAATTTTTGAAAAATGATGATGGTCTAATTATCTCTTTGCAAAATGGCATTATAATCCCTGCTATCAGAAGTTCTTTTAATGGCATTGAAGGATTTTTTACAGAAAAAAAATATCCTGAAATCAATAGAGATTTTTTTATTGAGAATGTGTCCCATTATATCCCCTGGAAATTGGAAGATAATGCAAATTGGTTTAAAACCAAATTCATGGAGGCCGTAAGCAATTCTAAATCGGTGCTTAGGAAAGTCACTTCGCTTTCAACTAATAAAGCCGAGAATCTAAAAAATCAGCTTACATTATTAATTGAGAGTGAAGATGTTGGGCAACAATTTTTACAAAGGAAGCACATAGAACAAGCGGCTAAAATGGTGACACCTGATAAAGAAGACATTTTAATTGATTAT
>CAZSOM010000327.1:713-2346 GCA_964608295.1 uncultured Candidatus Cloacimonadota bacterium | reverse complement strand
GAGCTTGTGTCATCCTGAGTTTATCGAAGGACGAGGAGAAACAAAATATAGTGTTGTCTGGAACGGGATTGATGATAACAACAAACCAGTAAGTTCTGGCATTTATCTTTACAAACTAAATATAGATGGTAAAACTGAAGCATTGAAGAAATGTTTACTGTTGAAATAATAATTCTATTCTCATTTCTTAGGTAGTTGACCTTGTAAGTATATTCGTGATTCAGAAGTAGCCGATAAAAATACATCCCTACATTTTCCTATGTCTTATGAGAATCTATATTTTTTCCAATATCCGGTTGACAAATTCAAGAGGATAAAAACATTCAACTGCATAAAAAAAAATGCAATAATAAGGAGAATATTATGGCAAGAATGACCGTGAATGCGGAACTGTGTAAAGGTTGTGGCTTGTGTATTCCAGCCTGTCCCAAACATATCATTAGATTTTCTGAAGAGATCAATTCCAAAGGATATCACTATTCGGAGTGTTTTGATCAAGATTCGTGTATAGCGTGTAAGTTATGTTATACAATATGCCCTGACGTGGCAATTACAATAGAGAAATAGGGGGAGGATATTATGGCTGAAAAAGTATTAATGAAAGGAAATGAAGCTGTTGCCGAAGCTGCTATTCGGGCAGGTTGCAGACACTATTTTGCATATCCCATAACTCCTCAGAGTGAGTTAATAGAATATATGGCGAAGATGATGCCGAAAGTGGATGGTACTTTTGTACAGGCGGAAAGTGAAGTTGCTGCCATTAATATGGTTTACGGAGCTTCCGGTTGCGGAAAAAGAGTAATGACTTCTTCTTCTTCACCTGGTATTTCCCTCAAAATGGAAGGTATTTCATATATAGCAGGAGCAAACTTACCGGCAGTGATCGTAAATGTTCAACGTGGCGGACCCGGTCTTGGTGATATCCAGCCGGCTCAAGGTGATTATTTCCAGGCAACCAAAGGTGGAGGTCATGGAGATTATCGCCTCATCGTGTTAGCACCTAGTACAGTTCAGGAATTTGCCGATATGGCAGATCTGGCGTTTGATCTGGGAGATAAATACAGAAATCCAGTGATGATCTTATCGGATGGACTTCTGGGACAGATGATGGAACCGGTAGAATTCAAAGCACCAAAAACAGATGCAGAAATGGAAGAATTGAATAAACAGCATTTTGAATGGTGTATGCATCCCAATGAAGATGAACCGAATCATCATCACCATGAGATCAATTCGCTCGAGATAGATCCTCTTATCTTGGAACAGCATGTTATTAAGCTTGGTAAGAAATACGATGAAATCACAAAGAATGAAATTAGATTTGAGGAATATAATATTTCTGCTGATAATGATGTTGTAGTTGTTGCCTTTGGAACTGCTGCCAGAATAGCTAAATCTGCTATTGATCAATTACAGGAAGAAGGAAAGAGTGTTGGTATGATAAGACCAATCACTGTATGGCCTTATCCTTATGATGCAATTAAAAATGTGTTGCATGATAAAGTTAAGAAAGTAGTTGTTTGCGAACTTAATCTTGGTCAGATGGTTGAAGATGTAAGATTAGCAGTAAATGGAAAACTACCTGTTGAATTCTTGGGAAAAGTTGGCGGTATTCTATTTACACCTGATGAGA
>CAZSOM010000327.1:0-643 GCA_964608295.1 uncultured Candidatus Cloacimonadota bacterium | reverse complement strand
TACTTACTGTCCTGGTTGTACACATGGTATTTCCCACAGACTTATTGCAGAAGCAATAGATGAACTTGATATGAGAAATAATATGATGGGTGTTGCACCTGTTGGTTGCTCAGTATTCGCTTATAAATTCTTTAATTGTGATATGGAAGAAGCTGCTCATGGAAGAGCTCCGGCTGTGGCAACCGGAATGAAAAGAGCACGACCTGATATGCATGTTTTCACTTATCAAGGTGATGGTGACCTTGCTGCTATCGGAACAGCAGAGATCATTCATGCTGCCAATCGGGGAGAGCATATTTCCGTATTCTTCGTGAATAATGCAATTTACGGCATGACAGGTGGGCAGATGGCTCCCACAACTCTACCAGGCATGAAAACTTCAACCTCACCTTATGGAAGAGATGAAAAGGATATTGGTTATCCAATTCAAGTATGTGAATTGTTAAATTCTCTAAGAGCACCATACTTTATTGAACGAGTTTCACTCCTTTCACCTCAGGATATTCTTAAAGCAAAGAAGGTAGTGAAGAAAGCTCTTCAATTTAATAAAGAAGAGAGAGGATTTACTTTTGTTGAATTTGTTTCTACATGTCCTACAAATTGGGGTTTAGCACCGATTGACGCCATGAAATGGGCTAAAGAA
>CAZSOM010000326.1:0-2359 GCA_964608295.1 uncultured Candidatus Cloacimonadota bacterium | reverse complement strand
AAGTTTGGCAAATATTCTAAAAGATGAAGTTCCTGGAATCAAAGACGTAATGGTAATTTCATATGCTGGATTCAGTCAGCAATTTTATTGTGAAGGCAAAGCAATACAACTTGATGATAATCTGATAATCACACCAAACTATTTAGACTACTTTGATGTTCAATTCTTGAAGGGATCCAAAGAAAATTTTAATCGGAAATCCAGTTTACTCATTACAGAATCATTTGCAAAAAAATATTTCACGAATAATGAAGCTCTAGGTAAAGAACTGATGTATAATCCCAATAGTGATCTTGCTTATATAATTAGTGGTATCATAGAAGACACTCCGTCCAATTCACATATAATTACAAATGCAATAGAATTACAATCTTCTCATTGGCAAGAAAGAGAAGATGTAGAAAACTTTGAAGCTTCAGATTTAATAGAAAGTTATAATAAAGTTTATTTAATTCTAGAAGATAATGTTAAAATCGATCAAGTACTGAGTTATTTCCCTGAGATAAAAAAGAAGTATCTTAATTCGTATTTAAAGGAAAACAATCTTGATCTAGAGTTGAGGGCAACCAATATAGTCAAAACTCATTTTCAACAAGGGTTAATTTTTGATCAACCAACACAAAACATCAATACAATCTACTTCTTCCTTCTCATTGCAACGATTGTTATAATTATCTCAATTATTAACTTTGTAAATCTCTCTTTAGCTCGACAAACCGAAAGAAATGTAGATGTTGGAATCCGCAAAACTATAGGTGCAACAAAATGGCAAATATTCACACAGCATCTAAGTGAGTCTTTTTTCTTTATTATTGGTTCATTTTTCATTTCTCTTATACTATTTTATTACTTTTTGCCAAAATTCGCAGACTATAATGGATTGATCCTAACAAATGCCAGGTTTTCAAATATTAGTTTTTGGATTACAATTCCGCTATTCTTGGCTATAACCATAATTGCTAGTTTGTATCCAGCTTTAGTAATTGCAAACAAAGATCCAATTAGCTTATTCAAGGGAAAAGAAATTAAACAAAAGCATGCTGGAAGACGCATTTTTTTAGCAGTTCAGATAATTCTCTCTATCATTATCTTTATTACAACCTTAGTTATCTTTTTTCAAAAAAGATTTATTGATTCCACAGATAAGGGCTACAATTTGGACAATGTTATTGCTTATGAATATTTTAATATTACGGGATTTCTCAGTTCCGATGAAATTTGCGAAAGACTGGAAAAGTCCAGTTACATTCAAAATACTGCTGTATCTACAAAGTTACCTGGTCAGGATATAGAACATTTGTCAGTAAATGTAGATCTACCAGAACATCAATTAAAGGTAGAAACCGAATTTTATCATATAAAAGAGGATTATCTGCCGTTTATGGATATTAAACTGGTGGCTGGTAGAAACTTTAATAGTGAAATCACTTCCGATTTGACCAAGCTTATTGTGAATGAATCGTTTGTAAAATCGTTTGCAAAACCAGGAGACGCTATTGGAACTCGCATCTATCTAACACAATCAGAAAATAATAGCTATATTGATTTAGATGGTGAAATTATTGGAGTGGTGAAAGATTATCACTTTCAATCTATGCATCAGAAGATTTCTCCACTAGTTCTCACTATTACAGATGATGCTCCTAATTATTTTCATATTAAGTATGATCCTCAGAATTTAAAATACGTGTTTGAACATTCAAAACAAGTTTTTGATGATTTAGCATCGATGTGCGGATTTACCGCACAAAAGCACTTTCCCGAAGAAGAACTTTTTCGCAAATATGAATCTGAAAGAAATCTGTCACAGATTACAATCTGGCTGTCAGGTTTGAGTATTCTTCTGGCAATTTTAGGAGTTTTTGGCTTAACAGCCTTTATGATAAAATCTAATATAAAGATGCTTTGTATTCGAAAGGTTATGGGTGCCGATAAACAGGATTTGTTTAAATTAATGTTTAAAGAATACATGTCTGTTTTGATTGTTTCAAATGTTATTGCTTTACCTGTTGCCTGGTATATTTGTACAAAGTGGTTAGAGAGATTTGCCTATCACATCTCTCTTTCGATTTGGTTCTTTGTATGTGGAATGGTTATGTCATTAATCATCATATTAGTAGCAATCAGTTATCATGTGCAAAAAGTTAGTTCAACTGATCCTGTGGTATATTTAACTGATGAATAAAAAAGCACATAATAAGTGTGTCGGCAGTTCAGCCTTGCAGTGGTTTTGTCCTGAATCGTACCGATTCAGGTTGGTCTGTTTGTTTTGGGCGGAATCCATCCGATTCCGCCGCACACGCATAACATTAATCAACATTCCGCTTCGCTCCATGTTGATTAATGGCGGCGTGCCCCT
>CAZSOM010000325.1:0-2368 GCA_964608295.1 uncultured Candidatus Cloacimonadota bacterium | reverse complement strand
AAAACCTTTCGCTTCTCAAGCAGTTGTGGAGATAAAAAATATCTGTGAGAAGAGAGGATATGAGTTAATTTTAAATGAAAAGTATACTGAACAAAGTGATCTTGTAAATGCTGTTAAAGATGTGGATGCTTTAATAGTGAGAAGTGATAAAGTTACAAGTGAAGTTATTGAAAACGCTGATAACCTTAAGGTTGTGGTTCGAGCAGGTGCAGGTTACGATAATCTGGATTGTGATGCAGCTTCCAAGAAAGATATTGTTTGTATGAATACTCCTGGACAGAATTCTAATGCAGTAGCCGAACTCGCATTTGGAATGATGGTTTACATGGCAAGAGGCAAATTTAACGGTAAATCTGGAACAGAACTTAAAGGTAAAACTGTCGGTATTCATGCTTATGGTAATGTTGGCATGAATGTAGCAAGAATTGCCAAAGGTTTTAATATGAATGTGATTGCTTTTGATCCTTATGTGGATAACTCAAAAATGGAAGCTGAAGGAGTGAAGCCTGTTGCTTCAGTTGAGGAATTATATAGTCAAAGCGATTATTTATCTGTTCATATTCCTTCCATTCCAGCTACGCAGAAGTTAATTGATCTTAGATTGATATCTGTGATGAAACCTGGTGCAACTATCATTAATACAGCCAGAAAAGAGGTTATTAATGAAGAAGACCTAATCAATATTTTTGCCAATCGAGAAGACTTGAAATATGCTTCCGATGTTTCTCCGGTAAAAGCTGATGAAATGATTAATAAATTTGGCGACAGAGTTTACTTCACACCAAAGAAAATGGGTGCTCAAACCCTGGAAGCCAATGTGAATGCAGGTGTTGCAGCGATAGAACAAATTATTGCTTATTTCGAAAATGGCGTCACAACTTTTCAAGTTAACAAATAAACAAAATAATAAAAGAATTAATATCTGAGTCCATTAGTTGATGGGCTCTTTTATTTTATAAATTAATTAACACTATTAACAATTAATAATATATAAAATTGTATTTGACAAAGAACAACATAAAATATATATAACCTAAAGATAAAGTAAAGAGATAATTGAAAAATAGAAAGAAAAAATTTCATAAAATTGGTATCATAATCAAATTAGTTGCACTACGTAAAAGTTTAAATTTGATGTTTTAAAATAGTGTGAGTTCTGCATAGCTAGGATTATTGAGGGACTTACAATTAAATATATTTACGTATTCCCTCAATATTGCAAAAGAAGTAATCTCTTTGTTAAATTGTAATTTGAGATTTGAAACATCGAGACTGAAATACTTCGAAATAACAATTCATAACATTGCAGAACCTTTTAAATAATTAATAGAGGAGGTCGCAATGAGAAGAAAAACAGGTCTATTTTTAATTTTAACCTTTGTACTATTCGTTCCTTCGATTATCTATTCGGCTGTAGTTACACAGACAACTGCAGAACAGGTTGCTATGAATTGCTATACTGAAAGGAATGAAAAAGCTACAAGTGATTTTAAGATCATCGAAAGTTTTGTTGAACAAGAGAATGCTAATAACATTTATTACATTTTCAATTTTGACAAAACCGGATTTGTGATTGTGGCAGCTGATGATATTGCTGTTCCAATTCTTGGTTATGTATTTAAGCATAACTACACAACAGAAAATCATCCACCTCAATTTGATGCTATGCTGGCTAGTTTTAGAGAGCAGATATTGTATGCTAGAGAGAATGATCTAGTTCCACCACAGGAAACAGTGGATAAATGGAATAGACTTAAGGTTACAAAAGATATGTTTGTACCTGAGAATGTTCGGGCAGTGGGTCCATTATTATCAACTACCTGGAACCAGGGACAATACTACAATGAGAGTTGTCCTGCTGATGGTGCAAGTACGGCAAACAATGGTTATGTCTGGGCTGGGTGTACTGCTACAGCCACGGCTCAAGTTATGAAATATCATGCTCATCCTGTAACCGGTGAAGGTTTACATAGTTATACTGACGCTACTTATGGACTACAATCCGTCAACTTTGGGGCAACAACCTATAACTGGGTATCTATGCCAAATAATGTAACAGCTGTAAATCCTTTTGTCCATACACTGTTATATCATGTAGGAGTAGGAGCAGAAATGCAATATGGTCCTACAGGTTCTGGAGCCTGGATTGGAGATTTTGTTCCTCCTACAGTTCCTGCTTCAGCATTAAGTGCTTTGCAGGATTACTTCAAATATGATCTTACCTCATATTATGATCAAAAGGTTTACTATACGATTCCGGTTTGGGATGCAATGTTGAAGGTTGAACTGGATAACAATCGTCCGCTTGTGTATGAGGGGTTATAGTGGCACTACAGGAAGTGGTCATGCCTTTGTTTTAGATGGCTAC
>CAZSOM010000324.1:0-2382 GCA_964608295.1 uncultured Candidatus Cloacimonadota bacterium | reverse complement strand
GATATGTAAAAAAAGGTGAAAATCCCTTAACAGTTGCGGCTGAGCAACTCACTAAAGATGGAGTTACAATTCTCCATACGATTGGTGGTGATGATACAAACATAACAGCAGCAGAATTGAGAAATTATCTTGCTTTAAATGGTTATGATCTAGTTGTTGTTGGTATTCCTAAGACGGTTGATAACGACATTGTACCAATAAAACAAAGCCTGGGAGCATGGACAGCAGCGGAACAAGGAGCAATTTTTTTTCAGAATATAGCAAATGAAAATACAACAAGTTCCCGGCAGTTGATTGTACATGAAGTGATGGGAAGAAATTGTGGATGGCTAACAGCATGTACAGCATTTGAATATCGGAAGAAATTGGAGAAAAGGGCTTTTTTACCTGATGTCAGGCTTGCCAAAGAACGTTGGGATATAGATGCAGTTTTCATTCCTGAAATGGCTTTGGATCTTGCAACAGAAATGAATAGATTATCAAAGTTGATGGATGAGAAAGACTGCGTGAATATTTTCTTGAGCGAAGGCGCAGGAGTAGGAACAATTGTAGCAGAGATGGAATCTAATGGAGAAGAAGTGAAACGGGATGCCTTTGGTCATGTGCGTTTGGATGAATTGAATCCGGGGCAATGGTTTGCACAGAAATTTGCGAAATTATTGAGAGCAGATAAAACACTAGTTCAAAAAAGTGGATATTTTGCACGATCTTCTGCACCTAATGATAGAGATTTGGAATTGATCATGTCTACAGCAGATATGGCTGTTAAGGCTGCCATAAATGGTCAAAGCGGAGTGGTAGGTGAGGATGAGGATGAAGCAGGAAAAATGAGTGTGATCAGTTTCTCCAGAATCAAGGGTGGTAAAACATTTGATATCTCTCAAGAATGGTTTCAGAACATGTTAAAAGAAATTGGACAAATTAGATAAATAGGTGAATTGATGAAAATCAGGTTTAAAGATGTAAGTTCAGGAATAGTGGAAGCAAGAGCGATTATTGAGATCATTCCAGGTGTTTATGTGAATGAAGTTACCATTCTTAATAAAGATGGAGATATTAAAATTGAATTACCGCAGAAAAGTTTTCGTGGAAAAGATGAAAGAATGCATTATTTGAATATTCTTACATTTGAAAATGAAAATAAAGAGACAATCTGGCGGATGGAAATAAAAGAAGAATACGTAGCATGGCGTAAGAATAATAAAAAAGTGTTAGTATACGAAGGTTAGAATGATAAATGGAACTAGGTTGTAAAGTGAACTAGACTTTTTAACCTTTTTACCTTAATTTATGATTAATAAAGAAAGAGTGTTTCTTGTTGGCGTTGTCTGGGGTAATGAATCTTCAGAACAATTCGCCGAAAAATTTGAAGAACTGCATCAACTGGCTGATACAGTTGGATGTGAAATAATTAGAACATTTTCACAAGCTTTAAGAAAACTAAATACAGCTAATTACATTGGCAAAGGGAAATTACAAGAGATTAAAAATGCAGCTACTGCATCACATGTTCATACACTAATTTTCAATAACAATTTATCTCCGTCTCAATCACGTAACATTTCTGATGTTTCAGGTTGCAATGTAGTTGATCGAACCGAACTAATTCTTGATATTTTTGCGAATCATGCTAGAACTAAGCAGGCAAAATTGCAGGTAGAACTTGCACAATTGGAGTATGCCTATACCAAACTAAAGAGAAAATGGAAACACCTTTCCAGAATTCAAGGTGGAATTGGATTCCGGGGACCTGGAGAAACACAAATAGAAGTAGACAGACGTGAAATCCGTAAGAAAACTACCATACTTAAAAAGAAAATCAAAAACATTGAACAAATAACCTTAACAAAAAGAAATAAAAGAAAGAATATTACTTCTATTGCTTTGGTTGGGTATACAAATGCAGGCAAATCGACACTATTTAACAAATTAACTGGTGAAAAACGTTACACAGCTAATAAGCTTTTCGCAACATTAGATTCAAAAACAGGTACACTTGAATCTGATTTACCAGAAAAACTTGTAATAACAGATACAATTGGATTTATCCGAAAACTACCTCATAGACTTGTCGCATCTTTTCATTCAACTCTTCTTGATGTCTTGGAAGCAGAACTACTTCTTCATGTTGTGGATGTCTCGTATCCCAATTTGCTTGAATTAATGGAAGCAGTAGATCATGTGTTAGAGGAAATTAAAGTAGAGCAGAAGAATATTCTTGTTGTTTTTAATAAATCAGATAAAATGAATGATAAACTTTATTTGTTCACCAAGAAAGAATTAATGAATAAATATCCAGACAGTGTTTTTATTTCTGCAAAAACGGGTGAAGGCATAGATAAATTATTAAAAAAGATCGGAGATTTTATGGAGCATTCAAAA
>CAZSOM010000323.1:0-2383 GCA_964608295.1 uncultured Candidatus Cloacimonadota bacterium | reverse complement strand
AAGCACAATGGTGAGGATTCTAATAACTGTGAATTGGATTTTTTTGAATGTCAGAATCCAACCCCGGGAGAAGCAAATTTTTATCCAATAGATTTAGCAGTTAATACTCTTGAAATTTACGAAAATGAAGGTGAATACTGGCTTGAAATAGAGGTTGAGAACTTATCCACAGAAAATGTGGATAACCTTGCTTCCAGCATAAATATTACTGTAAATGACACACTTTATGGAACTTATGCCCTTCCTCAAATTCCAGCTGAAACAATAATTAATTATTCCTGTAATATGGGAGAATTATCAGATGGATATCTTCTAACAGCGATTGAACTTATTTATTTGTATGATAACGAGTTAGATAATAACTATATTGAAAACTCAATCTTAATTGGTTCTTCTCCTTTTATCTTGAATGAAATCATGTTTAAACCGCTCAGTACTAATCAAGAGTGGGTTGAGATATTCAATCGAACTGAGTGTGGATATAATGTGTATAACTTGCGAATAATGGATGCATCTAGCAGTATAATTAGCTTTTACGGCTATATCCCTCCACTTGATTTTATTGTTGTCTGTCAGGATACAGTTTTATTCCAACAGACCTACCCGGAAGTTGATCCTGAAAAAGTAATTTTAACTGAAGATTGGACATCATTAAACAACACAGATGAGACATTAATTTTAAGTGATGAATTTGATACAAACTTTGATTCAACTTCCTATAATGGAAATAACTGTCCTGCTGATTTTTCTATTGAAAGAGTAAATCCATTTGAAGATGAAAATATTCAATGGAATATTTGTGCTGACAGTTTAGGAACACCAACCGAAGTAAATAGTGTTCTTCCATTGCAATATGATCTAGAATTGGAATTTATCGGCAGGCAGATCAATGAAAATTCTATTACTCATTCAATTTTAATTAAAAATTGTGGTTTGGAAAATATCTTCAATGCAATGTTCTTCTGTGAGCTTATAAATAATGAGCTAGCCTCTTCAGAAAATATTTTTACTGATGAGATCAATCTTGAAGATTCATTGATGTATTTGTTCACAACTGATATTCCACAAAACGGTCACTTCAGTTTTCTTTATGAAGTAATAGCGGAAGATGATATGAATTCCAGTAACAATATTGATTTCAGTTTCTTCAATTCCAATACATTACCTTTTGTGATCAATGAGATCATGTATGATCCAGATTTAGATGAACCTGAATGGATTGAAATAACTAATAATATGATTATTCCTGATCTTACTGAGATTATTCTTGTAGTTGATGAAGATACTCTGCATATTCCATATTGTGATGAACCATTTTATTTGATCACCAATTCAAGTAATGATGCTGATTCTCTGAGAATCAAATATAATATTGAAGATATTAACATTTACATTGGATTATCCGGGCTTTCCAATAATGGAGAACAAATATTTTTGCTGGATGAATGCGGAAACCTGATAGAAGAATTTTTTTATGATCCGGATTGGAATGATAACTTAGACGGTATTTCGATAGAAAGAGTAAATCCAGAAATTGTTGCCAATTCACAAAACTGGGGACCTTCAATAAACGATTGCACACCTGGTCAGACAAACAGTATTTATGTTCAGATTCTGCCTACAAGTATGAAACTCAAGGCTTCACCAAATCCGTTTTCGCCTTATCGAGATGAACGAACGATCTTCTCTTTTACATTGCCGGAAGTACTAAGTACGATTACCATTCGCATATTCGACCTGAAGGGAAGATTAGTAAATAAATTGGTGAATCAAGAGTTACAATCCTCTGAGGGGAACATAATCTGGGACGGTAGAGATAATGCCGGAAAGAACTTACCAATAGGTATTTACATAGTATTAATGCAGGCTACTTCACGTGAAAGTGAAAAAGTGTATTCAAAGAAGATAACCGTCGTGATTGGTAAGTAGAAATAATTTTATATTTAGTTTGCAGATAAGGGAGCAAAAATGTACGGGAAAACAATTTCATATGCAATTCAGGGAATTGACGCACAACAAATTACAGTAGAAGCTGACATCAAAGGAGGACTGGCAAAATTTTCGATTGTCGGTTTACCTTCAAATTCTGTAAAAGAGAGTAAAGATCGTGTTTCAGCAGCGATAAAGAATTCCGGCTTTCGTTTTCCCACACACAGTTACACAGTTAACCTGGCTCCGGCGGATATCAAAAAGGATGGAGTAGCACTTGACCTTCCAACCTCGCTGGCATTGGTTTTTGCTTTAAATCAAATGAAAACAGCTAAATTAGAAAAATATGCTTTCATCGGCGAACTCTCTCTGGATGGTAGTTTGCGTCCTGTAAATGGGGTTTTGCCGGTTGCTGTTGCCTGCTGGAAAGATAAACTAGATGGTCTTATTCTTC
>CAZSOM010000322.1:0-2391 GCA_964608295.1 uncultured Candidatus Cloacimonadota bacterium | reverse complement strand
CTTATATGACACCTTATTACATCATGGAACAAATTGAAGCTGTGCAGAATAATACTGATCTTATTGTGGTGGAAACTCATTCCGGAAGTGAATATTCCACATCCCCTGGTGCAAATTATGACTATATTGATGTCTTTTCAGGTTGGGATGAAAAAGATTTTGCTGAAGATGAAGATTATACTCCCAGGATAGATATACCTCATATGTGGGATATTGAAATTCGCCATCATATTATAGATTCAGGTGCAGACTTGGTTATCTGCCATCATCCCCACGTTATACAGGGAATTGAGGTATACAATGGGAAAGTCATTGCTCATTCACTGGGAAATTTTGCCTTTGATCTATCTTATTTTGAAACTTTCCCCTCAATGGTATTCAAAGCTGATATAGATGAAGATGGATTTGATTCTTATAGCATCAAACCTGTGTACATTGATGATTATATTCCTCAGACCGCAACCGGTGAACTGGGTAGACATATTCTAAATTATATCAAAATGAAATCAAAAGAGTTAAACACTTATTTAAGTGTCGATCTTGATGAGCTAATAGCAAATGTCATCCTGGATACAATTACGATGATGACTGATAATGAGCAATATTCAGAAGATCTTACCTTCACTTACAATGGCGAAGAATATGTCTCACAAATTATTCATCTCCCTCAGTGGGGAAATATTTCCTCTATTGATGTAATTTCACCTGATGGTGATTATGAATTCAGAGTTGGACGCGAACTTATCTGGTTTGGTAATTTTGAGGATGAGGGTGCCAGTACATGGAACGTTAACAGCAATGACGAGTGGCTCGACGAAAGTGTATTCTTTGAAGGAGAACGTTCACTATGTATTCAGCAAAACTCTGCCAATGGATATAACATTATCACAAACCTGGAAAACAGGATGAAGAAAAGATCAGATGGAAAATATTCTGTTCATGGGTATATTAAAACTGAAAATTGCCAAGGTGTAATGATCCAGGCAAGATTCTATAGCAACAGATCTGGTGGAGCTTTATTGGGACAAGATAACTTTGAACCGGTTAGTGGTGACACCGATTGGACATATTATCATTCTGAGATTGATGTTCATGAGAATACAACATTCTTTGATGTTGTTACTAATAATGATCCTCCTATCACGGGTGAATCTTTTGCCTGGTTTGACAATACAGGACTTATCGAATGGGAAGACTGGCAACCGAAATCAATATCATCGGACATGGTCATTAATCCGAATGATTTCTATTATTTACAAATCAAAACCGATGAACTTCCATTAAATTCAAGTGTTCTATACACGCATACTGCCTATGAAGAAAATCCTGTTAGTATAAAGGAAGATAATTTATCTGTTCCAACCCTTGCAAAACTCAATTCCAATTATCCTAATCCCTTTAACCCAACAACGAGTATAAGTTTTACCACTAAAGAAACAGAAGGTAAAACAACTATTGTAGTATATAACATCAAGGGACAAAAGGTTAAAACACTAATTGATGAAATTGTCCCGGCAGGGGAGCACACTTTGATCTGGGATGGTACTAACTCCAGCAGCAAGCGAGTATCTACCGGAATCTATTTTTATAAAATGGAATACAAAGGAAAACTTATAAATACAAAAAGATGCCTTCTACTAAAATAAATTCCTATAACATATTTTAGTTTAAGTTTCCTTTTCTAAATGTAATAACTGGCTCATTTTTTGCATTGTATATGGTTAAAAAGAATAGGAATATACTAAATGAAAAGATTTCTTACAATTTTCGCCTTATCAATAATAACACTTGCTAGTGGAATAAATTTTGAAGTTTCAGGAAATTCAATACAAATTTCCGGAGATTTTGAAACAACTGAATTTCTCAACAAAAATATACAACATGAAACATTCACAAAAATTAATATTCAGGATTGTGTTTCTACAGGAATAGTGGGAGAACCTGAACTACCTGTTTACACTAAACTTATTGACCTTCCAAACATTGGCAATTATGCATTAGAAAATATCACTTTTGATGAAAAGATTATTGAACTGGATAATGCAATACTACCTTCAGGTTATCTTGATATAAAAGAGATTAATATCACTGAACATCAAAGAGATGAATGGATCCCTTCTGAGATAGTTACAATTAGTGATCCCAATATAATGGGTGCTTATCGATTCTCGCAAATTGCTGTATCACCTCTACAATATAATCCTTCTAAAAATAAAATTAGAGTATTAAAAAATATTGAAATAAATTTAATTCTGAATGAAACTGATTTAACCAATCCAAAAGTTAAGCAAAGCAAGATCAATTCATTTTCCAATTTATCAGAATCAATTATTCAACAAAATAGACCCGTCCCAACACAACAAAATGGGGAATATCTCTTTATTATTCAAG
>CAZSOM010000321.1:0-2391 GCA_964608295.1 uncultured Candidatus Cloacimonadota bacterium | reverse complement strand
AAAGTAAAAGTAAAAAAAGATCTGAGAAGAACTCGTAAGTTTCATTGGCGAGATCTGTTATATAATTATGAATCGGGAAGAAGTAAAAGAGTGTTTAAATAAACAGGAAGATATATGAGAATACATTTAGCCAGTTATCAGTCAATAATGTTGAATCGTGGTGGTCCAACTTATGTTGCTCTGAACTTAGAGAAAGAGTTGAAGAAATTAGGTGTTGATGTAAACTTTTTCAACATGTGGGATTATAATTTGAAGTTGACAAATGATGATCTTGTTCATCTATTTCTGGCAAATATAAGCACATACTCACTTGCCACAAACCTTAAGCTTTATGGAGTGAAATATGTAGTAAATCCTATCATCTTTAGTAATCACCCAGCTTGGAAGATCAGACTTTATCAAAATCTGGAGAAGCCCTTGAATAAACTATTTGTTCGTTCAATTTCTGATTACAGAATTACAAATCAAATTTGTAATAATGCTGAAAAGGTTCTTCCAAACACTATTGAGGAAGGTAATCTATTAGTAAAAGGAATGAAAGTTGACGGTAGTAAAATGCAGGTTATCCATAATGGGGTGGAAGAATCATTCTTGGAAGCTGATCCTGCACTATTTATCAAGAAATATGGATTAAAAGATTTTGTGCTAAATGTAGGTCACATAGGTGCAATTAGAAAAAATTCTTACAAATTAATAAAAGCGCTCCAAAAGCTTGATGTACCAGCCGTTATAATTGCAGATGTCTTGGAAAATGCTGAGGCTGAAAAATGTATGGAAGAAATTAAAAAATCAAAGAACATCAAGTTAATTCGATGGATTAAACATGATGATCCATTACTGGCATCTGCTTATGCAGCGTGCAAAACTTTTGTTCTGCCATCTACATTTGAAACTCCAGGGATAGTTGCGATGGAGGCTGCTTTAGCAGGTGCAAATATAATTAATACACCAAATGGCGGAACCAAAGAGTATTTTGCAGAGTATACAGATTACATTGATCCCAAATCAATAGAATCCATTGCAAGTGTGATAGAGAAATCTTTAAATAAACAGAAAAATGATCTGCTTAAGGATTTTGTAAAAAAGAACTTCCTATGGAGTGTGATAGCTAAACAAACTTTAGCTATGTATAAAGATGTGGGCGGGTATTAAAATATGAAAAAAATTGTTATAATTATTGGAACAAGACCAGAAGCAATAAAGACTGCTATCTTAATAAAAAAATTACAAAATGAATTTAAGAGTATATTTGAATATAAACTGATCGTGACCGGACAACATGATACTATGTTGTATCAAGTTCTTGATTACTTTGGCATTGATCCAGATTATGATTTGAAGGTTATGCAGGAGAACCAACAACTAAGTGAACTTACAGCCAAGTTAATTTCCAAAATCGATCCGATATTGAAAGCAGAAAAACCAGATATCGTATTAGTGCAAGGAGATACCACTACTGCATTCGCAGGAGCCTTAGTATCATTTTATAATCATATAAAAGTGGGACATATTGAAGCAGGATTAAGAACATACGATAAACAACAACCATTTCCTGAAGAAATAAATAGGCAACTTATTTCAAATCTTGCAGATTTTCATTTCGCACCTACAGAAAAAATTAAAAAAAATCTTTTACTTGAGAACATCACTAACGATACAATTTATGTAACAGGTAATACAATAGTAGATGCTTTATTGGATATAAAAGGAAAATACGCTGTTGAATCTTCAGACAATATTATTCTCATTACAGCACATAGAAGAGAAAACTATGATGAAGGTATTAAAAATATTTGTGATGCGATAGCCGAATTAGCATCCAAGCTTAAAGGCTTTAGGTTTATTTTTCCAGTTCATTTAAATCCCAATATCCGAAGTATTGTTTACAATAGGTTAGTTGACTTTGACAATATTCAATTATTAGAACCGCTTGGTTATTTTGATTTTGTTAAAATAATGATGCAAAGCAGGCTGATATTGACAGATTCCGGAGGAGTGCAGGAAGAGGCTACGACTCTTGGCAAATCAACAATTGTATTAAGAAATATTACAGAACGAGTAGAAGGAGTGGATTCCAAAATTCTTAAGGTTGTTGGAACTAATAAACAAAAGATAGTAGATTCCACTTTAGATTTATTAAATAATGAAGATAATGGCGTTTCAAGTAATATCTATGGTGATGGGTCAGCCAGTGAAAAGATTTTGCAGATTCTATCAGATGAGATAGTTTAGGCATTAGTTATGAAGTTGAGCAAATATGTAAAGAAGACGATAGATTACACTGCTGGAAACTTTATCAATAAAGTTCTACTAATTATTCTTTTACCTATCTTCACCCATTTCATGCTACCGGAAGAATATGCTATCTATACAAATTTGATGATCTTTTTC
>CAZSOM010000320.1:0-2393 GCA_964608295.1 uncultured Candidatus Cloacimonadota bacterium | reverse complement strand
AGGGATGTAACCCTTTGTTGTTTTAATATATAACGTCCTTAAATATTCAAATATCCTTGTTCCGATCTAAAGTTATTTTATTATTTAAGGACGTCCTTCTTTTCCCTCCCAAATTGAAGCACGGCGGTTTGGTCGGCTACATTTTTTTGTTATGTGGCGATATTATTAAATATTTTCTCTGGTTCTAAGTCAATAGTTGTAAGAATATTTTGCTGCGTTAAGCTACTTTTCTGTTTATCTAAATCTTGTATATTATTAGAAATAAAATATAAAAACCACAATATGATACGCCTTGATATATAACGAGCGTTAAATAAATGCCCAACATAAAGACTTTTCTTTTTATTATTGCTAAAAGGGTTACCATGAACCAATTTTGACCTAAAGTTATATAATTCTTTAAATTTATTTCTTATTATCTCTCTTTCTTCCCGTTCTTTAGCAATTATTAATGCTGACCGTCTTGCTAAACGATTTGTAAGACCTTCTGCTTTCTCTCCTAGTAATGCTTCTATTGCAGAAATATGCCATAACAATTGTTCTATACCTTGAGAGAAAAAAGCTTTGATGAAATAACCAAGAGCAATATCAATGAAATTTAGATCTATTTTCTTTTGGAAAATCATATTAAATACATGTTCGATATCTAAAGTGAATTTTTCAAATATTTCTGTTTCTTTATCATCTAAATGAATAAAAATTTGTGGCTTCTCACCAATTTCTTCATTTGTATGGGGATGAAAGTACGGTTCTGTTTGTAATTGATTATAATCGAAATTTATTCGTGAAGGCTCACCCAGCAGAGTATCATTAACTTTAAATACATAGGGTATTTCAGGAGCTATCCATAATTTATGTTTTTCATCTGAATCTCTTGTAAAATCCAATTGCCAATCAAATAGCGAAAATTTTTTCAACGCTAATTCAACTGGTTTTGAGAAATTTGAATGATCAAATTTTACCATATTAACTTTGTTTAAATCTAAATCAAAATAATATTCTGTGAAAATTTCATTATCTGTGACATAAATAAACCAATAATCTTGTAAACGCTTTGAATCAATTATTGCAAATGGATAAAAAATTTCATTGATTTTTCTATTAAATGCTGTATCTAATTCCAATGCGCTAAAACGACGAATCTTGAACGAACCAAAATCCATAGTTTTTTTACTAAAATATACAGATTCGATAAGAGCAAAATAGGCAACTTGAGTTTTTTCTTTTCTAAATGATTTCAGGTATTCACCAAACAATAGTTCAAAATTAATATCTTCTTTATTTATTATTTTAAGGTAGCATGACGAACGGCGAAAAAATTTTTTATTGCGTTCTTCCAAGCTCCTTTATTATTTTTCCAGAAAGGTTGAGTTTTTACAAAAGGAGACTCAATTTTCATAGTATCATCTAATAGAAGAGAAAATTCTTGACCATTCTCCAAATCTTCAATTTTTATTTTATTATCGATATAGAGACTTAAATGCTTTTTTACTTTACTTTGATTATCTCGAAAATTAGATTTTAATAATTCAATGTATTTCTTAAATGATGTGAAAATTCTGTTTTCAATTTCATCATTATATTCATTCTTTTGATCGGATGATTCTATCATAAATATACCTATGATATTACAAGCCACATAACGCTTAAGATAACGAGCCGGCTTGCTTTTTAGCCGGTCACGTTGATTTTGTTGTTAGGGTTCCTGGTTCATATTTCTTTTGGGGAAAACCATATACGCTGTAGTCTGTATATTCTCCCCTATAACCTATTGTATAGAAAATGAGTTGATAGAAGAGTACACACATGGCACTACAATCGTTTAAGTAATTTTGAATTTCTGAAAGGTCTATTGAATCTGAATGGGCTGAGCTATTTCTCATGTTGTCCCAAGACTTGACAAGGCGATCCTCGACGACCCCCAATTGTTGCAAGCAATTTAGCCTGTCTTTTGCTCTGGGCATTTTCATAGCTCCAAGCGCCCCCTGCAACCTTGATTTCAGATTACTATCAATTCGACTATTATTAATTTCTTTAGTTGCTTCTCTGACCTTTTTCATAAATTCATCATCAGGAAGAGCTATTTCGTTAAAAGATAATTTCAAGAGACCTTCTATGGAGACAGCTAATGTTAGGGCATGCGCTTCGATAGATGCCTTGCCGGACTCGATAACTTTATGAATTAGTTCAAACAATGGGTGCCAATTAAGATTTTGGTAAGAAAAGGAATTCCTTAAAAATACTTCGAACAATTTCCACACGGAACCATCTCTATCAACTGTATCAAAATGTAATGGCGGTTGAACTCTTGATTTCTGTAATGATTGAGAGACAGTTCGAAAGATAGTTTCTTGTATATTGCTTTTTTGTATTACTAAAATATCCCAAGGATT
>CAZSOM010000319.1:0-2395 GCA_964608295.1 uncultured Candidatus Cloacimonadota bacterium | reverse complement strand
AGTATATAAATTAAACCTTTTACCTCTGGCAAAACCAATTATATAGGTCTTATATCCCCAACCTAAGCGAATAGCTTCCGACGTTGCAGCAGATTGAGATACTATAAGTGGAATATCAAGACGGATACATTTCTTCACGATCTCAGATGAGATCCGACCACTACAAATTAGATATGAATCCCGCAATTTTACATTATTTCTCACTGCCATCCCAACAACTTTATCTACTGCATTGTGCCTGCCGATATCATCGGCTGAGAAAATTAGTTTATTTCCCTGAATTATTCCAGCACTATGAACTCCGCCGGTTTGTTTAAAAAGTTTTGAGTTAAGTTGAAATTGATGCATTTGATCTAAAATATCTTCAGCTTTTAACTTTAATTTGGGGAAATTATTTCGCTCTCCCGATATAGCAGATGACAATGATGAGCCACACCCTGATGTTTTTTCTCCTGTTTGGAAAAAACTTGTGATCCTTTCATCGGGAATTTGTAATTGAAAATCTATGGTCAATTTAGTTAAATTGAACTCGTAAGATAAAACTTCCTTCACATCCAGGATCAGACCCTCGGAAAACAAAAAACCAAAAGCCAGATCTTCCAAATTCTCTGGTAAACAAGCTATTGCTACAATTCGTTGGTCATTAACATTTATTGTGTAAGATACTTCCCTAATAACCAGGTCAGACAGCATTTCAAATTTTCCGTCTTTAAATCTTTTAATCTCTTTCAGTGCTCTTAGATCATCCATTTGGAATCCTTGTATTTAAAATTAAACTAAATATTTCAACAGCTCTTTTTTTATCAATTCATTTGTTAAAATTTCTGTTTCTAATATTGTTAAAATAATTAGAAGTTAGAACTTATTTTGTAAAACTTCTTATCTTCAGTAATTTCATAATTGATTCCTCCGATTAGCTTCGTATAAAAATTTATTTATCATTATAAATTATGTCAAACAGATAATTTTGTATACTAAATTTTATTTTCTGTGGTTTCTTTTTTAGTGGACTACGTTTAGATTTCTTCTAATTCAATTAAATATTCATTCTGAATCCATTTCATAGGGTTTTTATCAATGTAATCTGATATCCTGTTCAATTCCTCATCATTACGGATAATATGATCATAAAATGAACGTTGCCAGCAAAAATCATGTTTTCCATATTGATGAATTAATTTGGATGATGTTGTTTTAAATGAACCAATCAATTCGGATAATGATTTAATTTTACCGATGGATTTACGTAGGGACAGGTCGCGACCTGTCCCTACATTATCAATAATTCGAATTATAATATGAACATGATTTGGCATTACCACAAATTTGATTATTTTTACATATTGAAAATGATTTTCCAGCCATTTTATCCTATCTTGAACAATCTGTCCTGCACTATTCAATTCCATTTTGTAATTTTTTACACAACCAAAATATTCTAACATTCCTTTTGTACAAATGGTCACAAAATAATAACCAGGTGTGGAATAATCATAATTTGCCAAACGATTGCGTTTACGATCATGAATCAATTTGTTGTCCATTTTTTGTATTTTCTTAGGGAATGGTTTCAGGCTATTCCAGTTTTTTGTATCGGTTTATTGCGAAACCGTTTAAACAGTACTGGTTTTTTGTTGATTTACACATTTAATCTCCATGAAATATTTGAATGAAAATAATAAATCGAAACTTATGATGTGTTTCTTAAATGTCAAATAGATAGTTTATTAAACGCTCGCATAAAAATTCTGGACATAAATCTCATGCTTCTTTACTTAAAATTTCAGGAGAGATGATGGCAGGAAATGAGATTATGTTTGATAGCTCAATATTGCAGAATATAGCAGTTCACAAAATAGAGAAAGCTAAAAAAGCTGAGATAAGTGATTTCCCATCATATCTTCACAAAGATATTATTAGTTATTTCCAGAAGAAAGGAATTGAAAAATTGTACTCACATCAGAGACAAGCAATTGATGCAATTATTAATAAAAAAAATACAGTGATCACTACTGGTGTGGACAGTGGTAAGAGTTTATGTTACCAACTTCCAATCCTGCACCAATTACAGCAAAACCCTGAAGCACGGGCAATTTTCTTGTTTCCCACCAAAGCACTTACGCAAGACCAGAAGATCAAATTCACTAAACTAGCATCAGAACTTCTGGAAGCTGATTTTGGCATTGGCATTTATGATGGTGACACTTCATCTGAACAAAGAAGGATTATCAAGAAAACTGCTAACTTACTCTTCACAAATCCCGATATGCTCCACCTGGGAATTTTACCGCATCACACCAATTGGTCAGAGTTTTTCCAAAACTTAAAATTCGTGGTGATAGATGAAGTTCATATGTACAGGGGAATTTTCGGTTCTCATTTTGCTAATGTTATC
>CAZSOM010000318.1:0-2410 GCA_964608295.1 uncultured Candidatus Cloacimonadota bacterium | reverse complement strand
TTCGCCAAAGAGGGACTAGAATTCATAAAGGTGAAAATGTTGGTATTGGAAATGACTTTACCATTTTTAGTTTAATTGAAGGTTTTGTAAAATATGAAACAAAAAAAGCAGGACGAAAATTTGTTAGTGTTTTTCCTGAAAGAATTTAAGTGAAGTAAAGAATAACTAAAGCAGCCTTGGCTGCTTTTTTTTTTCTTGATTTAACTATTTTTAATCAATTAATATTATAATGGAGGAAAAGGTTTATGTCTGATCTTACGATTAAGGAGATGCAAAACACACTAAAGAGGATTCTAGCAGATCATAAGAATATTTTGGAAAATATTCCCCGTGTTGAAATGATCCAGCATTCAGTTGATAACAAGGAAGCATTAATTTCTGCGAATGGAAATCTTGTAACCTGGACTCCACCTGAATCAACAGGCAGAAGCCCAAAGGACACTCTGATTGTAAAAAGAGCTGATAGTGAAGACACAATTGATTGGAGCTCACCAAACTGTATTCCGCTTGATCCGACAACATTTGATATGGCTTTTGAAGATGCTGTTGAATTCTTTAAAAATAAAGAGACAATCTATACAACAGATAGAGTAATAGGTGCTGATTCGAATTTCGCACTTCCCACAAAGGTTATAACCGATCAAGCTTTAACTGTTTTATTTACTGATAATATGTTCCGTGCTATTCCTTCTGATCTGGGAAAAAGCTGTTTTGCGAATAAAGAATTCACATTTCTCGTTCTCCCCTATGACAAACTTGATAAAAAACGATATAATGCTCTTCTAAGAACATTACCAAATGGTGAAACATCAGATATGATGGTTGCTATGGATTTTGATAGGAGAATGGGAATTGTTATCGGATCTGCCTATGGCGGAAGTGTTAAGAAATTAATGTTCACAGTGATGAATTATTACTTACCGGCTGAAGGTATTTTACCCTTGCATTGTTCAGCAAATGAAGGAAAGAATGGTGATTCAGCTCTATTGTTAGGACTTTCCGGCACAGGAAAAACTACTTTATCTGCTGATCCAAACCGTGCTCTTTTAGGTGATGATGAACATGGTTGGAGTAACGATGGAATAGCGAACTTTGAAAACGGTTGTTATGCAAAACTTATAAATTTACAAAAGGATAAAGAACCTGAAATTTTTGATGCTGTTTTTCATGATGATGATTATACAAAACATGGAGCTATCGTAGAAAATTGTATGATGTATCCGGATGGAACGTTTGATCTTGATGATGAAAGACTAACTCCAAATTCAAGAGCTTCTTATCTACTCACGTTTCTCAGTAATATCAAACCTTCTTCCATTTCCGGTCATCCCAAAACAATTCTGTTCCTTACTGCTGATGCCAATGCAGTTCTTCCTCCAATAGCTAAACTTAATCCTGAGCAAGCAATGTTTTGGTTCTTGATGGGATATACCAGTAAGCTGGCTGGAACTGAGACGGGAATCGTTGAGCCGGTCACTACGTTCTCCAGATTTTTCGGTGAACCATTTATGCCGCGTAATCCAGATCATTATGCTACACTGCTTGGTGAAAAAATGAAAAAACATAATACACAGGTTTACCTCCTTAACACAGGCTGGAGCGGTGGTCCTTATGGAACTGGTAAACGAATGGATATAAACTTAACTCGAACACTTGTTGATGCTGCTTTAGATGGAACTTTAGAAAATGTTGAATATTATAAAGATGAAATTTTCCATATTTCAGTTCCTAAAACATGCCCGAATGTAGAGCAAAATATTCTAACAGCAAAAAACACCTGGCAGGATAAAAATGCTTACGATGTACGAGCTAATAAACTAGCTTCTGAATTCAGTACTCATTTTGAAAAAGCATACGGGAAAACAGTTCTCGATCCTAAAATTGTTAAACAATGTCCTAAAGCTAAATAGTAAATACCTAGCAATTTCGAAAGCCGGCAGATTTTGTCGGCTTTTTTTATAAGTAAAACATATTTTGACATTTTTGATTTCTTAAATTTCCTATTTTTCACCTTATTTCTTTACTCAAGATAAAAAGTAAGTTGACAATTAATATTACTACTCTACAAAGGTTTTCTATACAAAGTAAACTGAAATTTATTTTAAAAGGAGGAACAAATGAAAAACAAATTTTGGATTTTATTACTTTTCGTTCTCGTTTTTTCAATTTTTTGGGCATGTTCTCAAAAAGATCCTATCGGGATTGAACAGTTTCAACTGGCTTTCCCAGATTCATCCTCATCGCCAGCAATTAGCAGTTCTGTACTAACGGACGGAATCGATTTTTCAATTGGTTACTACAATGGTAATATTCGTACAGATCGAATAAGTTTTGAGTGGCAAGCAAGTACAGATGAGGAATTTCTATGTTACAAAATATTTAAAGCTATAGGTCAATATGAAGATGATCC
>CAZSOM010000317.1:0-2422 GCA_964608295.1 uncultured Candidatus Cloacimonadota bacterium | reverse complement strand
TGTCTGTTCATTCATATCCTCCTTTATTTATTGGGTTAACAAACATGATTTAGTTTTTCCTTTAGTAAAATATCTTGTCAATAAAAAAAACTATAGATAGCGATATTTAAAGGGTTTTTAGTAAATTTAGTATTAATTTATTATGATAAATGATTTTACTTTACCCTGGTAAACTATTGGTAATTAAGCTTTTAAGGGTATTGCTTGTGTGTTATAAAATTAAAATTAGTTTTTACGTATTTTTTCCAATAGCGCATATCCTTTATTAATAAGAACTTCTGTAATTCTATGTCATTTGATTCCAATCAGCTCATGTATTTTAATTACATTTTTTTTTCCTTTTACTGTAGCTTCATCAATAAATTTAGTTTCTACTTTATCTTTAACTTGCTTGTAAGTACTATCACTGATAATGATGTTATTCTCAGTTTCATAATCCCTGGTAAGAGCTTCAATCCTTGCTCCAGCGTTCATGTTATCCCCAATAGCTGTATAGTCAAATATCTGCTCTGAACCTAAATTTCCTACAGTTACATCACCAGTGTTTATACCAATTCCAATATCAAATGGATCTTTTCGTTCATCATTCCACTTCTTATGAAGTTCTCTTACTCTCTGTTTCATCTCCAATGCTGCTTTACAAGCATAATAGGCATGATCATCTAACTCTACAGGCGCTCCAAATAATGCTACGATTTCATCTCCAACAAATTTGTCTAATGTTCCTTTATTTTCTGTAATGATATTCACCATGTTTGTTAGATATTCTCGAAGTATGTCAACAGTCTCTTTTGGTGCGTGACTTTCTGTATATGGAGTAAAAGAAACTATATCGGCAAAAAGCATTGAAATCTCTTTTTGTGATCCTCCATATTCAAGCTTTTTTGGATCTTTGATAAGCTCTTCAACAAGCTCCGGTGCGATGTATTGACCAAAAGCCTGCTTTATGAATCTTCTTTCTTTCACAGTTTCAACGTATTGCATAACAAGCCCAAAGATGTAAACTATGACAATCATTAAAGGTATTTCCAGAGTTGGCAATATTAATTGTTTATAACTAAAAAAGAAATATGACAGCCAGATGTAGCTAATAACAAAAAAGATATTAATAAAAATGGAAATTGATGGTCTTATATAAGAATTGAAAACGAAGAGTATTATGGTTACAAGAAAGAAAATTAAGAGATAAGGGATAAAGTTGAATTCTTTAAGAAAATCGCCTCTCAAGACTGTTTCGATAAAATTCGCATGGATCTCAACACCCGGAGTCAGTTCATTTTTTTCAGAGAAAAAAGGAGTGTGATGAGTATCGTGGAATTCTACTGATGTCAATCCGATGAGGACGATCTTATCTTTAAAATTGGCTACAATTTCATAATATTGATTGAGATCGGTTTCTAATTCCTTTTCAAAATTGGTGGTAAAGGTAGAATCATCGATTACATCAGCAAAGTCAAAAGTTTTAAATGTTTTTGCTGGACCATAAAAGTTTATGAGAGCACTTTTTGGTGTGACTTTAGGAATATATTTACTTCCAATTCTAAAGAATTTAGAATAATCCTTAATTTCATCTGATTGAATATCTAATTGATAATGATTTGCTAAAGTGATTAATGCTATGGAAAGTTTAATTTCATTTGTTCTTTTTTGGAATAACTCATATCGTCGAACAAATCCATCATGATCTGCGGATATATTGACCGTTCCCCACTTCGTCCCAGTTTGAGTTAATAGTGAGATCGGAGAAAGTAATTGCTCTCTCATAGAATCATTATATTGGGTGCGAATCAATTTCCCTGATAAAACAATATTATCATACTTAGCAATAGTAGAAGCCAGCTTTAAATCAGAATCTATATTTGTTTGTTCTGTAAATTCAATATCAAATATAATCTGACTCGCTCCCGCTCTTTCCAAATTCTCAATCAATTTTGCATGATGTTCCCTGGGAAATGGCCAACGTTCGTTTAAAGTGCTGAATGTGTCATCTCCTATTTCTACTATCACAATTTTATCAGAGATCTCTTGCTCGCCTCTTAATATAAAGAAAATATCATTTGCCTTGTGCTCTATATTCTGCCAGAAATTCGTAATAAATAACACACGTAATATTACGAATATTATGAATGATATGACTGTATATTTTAAGATTTTCATATTTTAGAATTTTTGAGAGATCTTCATTTTAAAATTTAATCTAGAATAATCTGCACCCGATATTTCAGAATTCTGATACATTTTCAGACCTGCTGCTGCTGAGACATAAGTATTTACTGAGATGTCATAGCTGGTTCCAATATTGAACATCTGAGCAGCCTGAGAATCTATATCACCTTTAAATTGGTTAAATCTAAAATCGGCAAATGGTTTCAGCTTACTCTCCAAAAGATCAAGTTCACCTCTTACAAAAAGTGAATTATAA
>CAZSOM010000316.1:0-2449 GCA_964608295.1 uncultured Candidatus Cloacimonadota bacterium | reverse complement strand
TATGCTAAATACAGTTGTAAAACTTACGATAAACAAAATTGAAATTATTTTTTTCATCTTCTCTCCATAATATCTAATAAATTTAATAATATTTATTGAAATAGCTATAAAAACTTACAATTAATGTAAAGTAAATAATTTACAAAGTCAACTATTAATAGATGATTTTTTATTTGACATAAAGCCTCAATCAATTATATTTTTGTTTTGTATGAAATTTATTCATTAGCTATTTAGTGAATAATTGAGTATTAAGAAGTGAATTAGAATGAAATAAAACAAAAAATAGGGAGGAGAAATGAAAAAAATTTTAGGATTAGTTTTTGCTATTACTTTTTTATTTGTAAGTTTGAGTGCACAAGTTGAAGCTGGGAAACCTTATATTGGTATTCATGCAAGTGGTATCAATCTATTGGGTGGTGATGAGCCAAATCAATGGAAAATGTGGAGTGGTGGACAGATAGGAATATACTTCAGTAAGCGAGTTGGATTAGAACTTACTGCCAGTTCTGGCTGGTCACGTTCGGATCCTGATCCCATGGATTATATTACTTATCTCACACCTGTATCAATTTCTATGAGATTTAATTTTCTTAAAGACAAGAGAATTATTCCATACGCTTCTCTTGGTGCAGGGATGTTATTCTGGGATTTGAGAAATCACGCAGAAGATGATTACAGTCTTTTTGCAAAAAAAATTGGTGATTCTGTTTACGAAGATACAGATAATTATGGATTTATAACAGCAGGATTAGGTTTTGAATTCTATCTAACAAGAGTAGTAGGATTAGAAATTGGTTTCAAGTACAACAACATGATAACATCTGAATTTAGAGAGGACATGTCTGGTTATGGCAATGAAGATGAACATGAAGGTGTTTTGGAATTTAGATTAGGCTTCAATCTTCATATGGCAAGTGCTAAAGATACTGATAATGATGGTGTTTTAGATAAGCTTGATCTAGATCCATTAAATCCGGAAGATTTTGATGGTTTTGAAGATGAAGACGGAGCACCTGATCCTGATAATGATAAAGATGGCATCCTGGATGCTGATGATAAAGCACCAAACGAAGCCGAAGACATGGACGGTTTCCAGGATAAAGATGGTATTCCTGATCCTGATAATGATGGTGATAAAATTTTAGACGTTAATGATGCATCTCCAAATGATGCAGAAGATTTCGACGATTTTGAAGATGAAGATGGAACTCCTGATCCTGATAATGATGGTGATAGAATTTTGGATGCTAACGATGGGTGTCCTAACGAAGCTGAAACATTCAATGGTTTTCAGGATGAAGACGGATGTCCAGATAAGAAACCGGAAATCGTATTCGAAGAGAAAGCACCAATTATTCTTGATGGTGTGACTTTTGCTTCTGGTAGTTCTGAGTTAACTATGGAGACCAAGAATGTACTCGGAAAAGTTGTTAGAACTCTAAATGATTATCCAGAAATGAAGCTTGAAATTAACGGTTATACAGATAACACAGGTTCACTCAAATACAACATGAAGATCTCAAAAGCAAGGGCAGAATCAGTGAAAACTTATCTGGTAAACCAAGGTATTAAAGCTGATAGACTTACAGCAAACGGGTTTGGACCAGAGAATCCAATGGTTTCTAACAGCACAAAAGAAGGTAGAGCTAAGAATCGTCGTATTGAGTTCTTTAGAGTAAAATAGTACTTGCGTAAACAAATTAACTAATTGTGCGCACCCTTAATTAGGGTGTGCACAATATTATAACAAGTTACAAAACAGACAAAAGTAAAACTAAATCTGATGTGTTAATAAAATGATTTAATACATCAAATAAGGTATAACCGAATTCTTTGGATTATACTTTAATAAAATGGAGGATTTATGGAACAATTATTAGAGAAGTTAATTGATTGGGGCTCAGTTTTTGGAATAAAATTGATCGCAGCAATCGTAGTTTTTATCATTGGTAAAATGATTGCCAAAGGTATTCGTAAATTGATCGTGAAATTGATGAATAAGAGGGATGTAGATCTCACAATCACATCTTTTGTTTCGTCGCTTACTTATGGTTTTTTATTAATATTTGTAATTTTAGCCGCACTTTCACAGATCGGAATTCAAACGACTTCTTTCATGGCTATTATTGGTGCTGCCGGTTTGGCTATTGGTCTGGCTTTGCAGGGTTCACTTTCCAACTTTGCGGCGGGATTTTTGATTATCATGTTCAGACCTTTTAAGATAGGTGACTATGTTGCAGCTGGTGGTGAATCTGGTAGTATTACAAAGATCAGTATATTTACAACAGAAATGAATTCGGTTGATAATAAACTAATCATAATTCCGAATGCACAGATAATGAGTGGTACGATAACAAACTATTCTGCAGAAGAAACTAGAAGAGTAGATCTGACATTTGGTGTTGGCTATGAAGCCGACGTTAAAAAAGTTAAAGAAATTCTGAAT
>CAZSOM010000315.1:0-2451 GCA_964608295.1 uncultured Candidatus Cloacimonadota bacterium | reverse complement strand
AAATTTTAGTGGGACAACAAATGACTTATGGTATAGCTATACTGTTCCTGTCGGAGTTACAGAAATGGCTTTCCATATGTTTAATTCAAATATAGTGCCTTTACTAGATGCTTCTGCTCCTGCAATGGCAATATATCGTGGTGATTGTGCTGCTTTAGTTTTATTAGATTGCTTTGAAGGGACAGGTAGTTTTCTGGAAAATGCTGAAATCCGTTGGGAAAATATTGCAGGCCTTGTTCCTGGTGAAACAATATATATGCGTGTTTGGGATGAAAATAATCTTGATCAACAAATTTTTGTAGCTGCATCAGTTATTTTAGATATGCCAGAAGATAATTGTGATACTCCAGCTTTATTAACAGATGGTGGGTGTAATATTCTTTCACAAGGAGGAGACATTAATGCTCCAGAAGATTGTGGATGGAATACAACTGATAATACTGTTTTCTACACTTTTACTGTAGATGCTGCTGATCCACAACCATATGAAATTATTGTTGATAATGGTAATTGTTGGGCAAATGAAGGAGGAGTTTTACCAGAAGATGCTGAAATTCAATTCGCTGTTTATGAGTGGAGCGGCGATTGTACAGGTGTAGGTGGAAGTCCAATAAGTGACCCACCAAATAATTCAACATATTATGGATGTGCTAATGGAACTGGAACAGTAACATTTTTAGAGATTTTACCCGCAGGTGATTATGTGCTTGCTATGGATGGCTATAGTATGTTGAGTGGAAATTCCTTATGTATTTATGGTTTTGCTGCTCCATTTATTCCAGAGACACCAGATGATGAATTAGAAGTTGTTTTAACTACTGTGGATAATGGTTGTGGACAATCAGGTTCTGCAACAATTACTGTAGTTTCTTCTTGTGGAGGAAGCCCTACAGTTGCTTGGAGCTCTTCAGTTAATGTAGGTTTTACAGAAATAGATTTAATTGCTGGAGCGTATTCTGTTACAGTAACAGATGATGATCCTACTTGTGGTGATACAATTATTAACTTTAATATTGCAGATAATAACAATTTTGTTGTATCTGTAACTCCTTCGGGTAATCCTTGTTCAGGACCAGTAACTCTTACTGCTAACGTTATGGGTGCTAATCCAGGTGATGTTAGTTTTTTATGGGATGATGCTGGTAGTAGCATAACACAAAGTATTATTGTTACTGATGGAACATATTCTTGTACAGCAACTTGGAACATGTATTGATAGCGATGATTACACCGTAGTTAGTGGCGATTTTGAATTTAATGTGGTTTATACAGACGCAATTTGTGAAGGTGGAATTGGAAGTGCAAACGTTAATATTATTTTGGGTACAGGGCCATATATGTATGAATGGTCTACTGGTGCAATTAATTCTGGAATACCAATTACAGAGCCAGGTAATTATGGAGTTGTCGTTTCAGATACTTACAGTAATTGTCAGGATTATTTTGCTTTTAATGTAACAGAAAACCCAGCAGTAGATGTAACAATTGATTATGAAGATATTACTTGTTTTGGTGAAATAGATGGTTGGGCTCAAGTAATTCCTCTTGGAGGAACTCCAGATTATGAATTTGCATGGAGTGTATTCCAATCTACAGAAATCATTTCAAACCTTCCACAAGGAAACTACTCTGTAACTGTTACAGATGCTAATGGATGTACTGGAACAGAATCAGTTTTCATAGCAGAACCACCTCAATTTCATTATTCTCTTACACCTGGCGATGGAATTTGTTTAGGAGAACAATATGATTTAGATATAACTGCATCTGGAGGTACAGAGCCTTATTTATATGATTGGAGTGAATTCCCAGGCACTAATTCTGCAAGTCTTACTGTTAGTCCTCTTGTTACTACAGAATATACTGTTACAGTATGGGATGCAAATAATTGTGAATATACTCCTCAGACTTCTACAATTACTGTTAGTCAACCTATTATTATTGATGTTGTAACTGTAGATGTTCTTTGTCATGGGTTATGTACTGGGACAGCAACACTTGATGTTACAGGCGGAGAATCTCCGTTTATTTATTCTTGGGAGAGCACAACAGATTTTATGCAGAATTTATGTGTTGGAGAATATGAGATTACACTAACTGATAAATACGATTGTGAGGGTTCAACTACATTTGAAATAACTGAACCTGATACAATTTATCTCACAACCTCTGCTGGTCCTGCCACATGTTTTGGTTATTACGATGGTTTTGTAGAAGTTGATGTAATGGGAGGAGTTCCATTTGTAAATGAGTTTGGTGAGTTTTATAATTATACTTGGAGTAATGGAAGTACTGCAGACTCATTAGCTACTTATGCAGGAATGCATTTTGTTACTGTGACTGATGCAAATAATTGCTCACATGTAGCTTGGACTTTAGTTGAGGAACCACCTGCAATTTATGTTACTCCACCATGGGATGGGACTATCTGTATAGGAGAATCATTTACTA
>CAZSOM010000314.1:0-2465 GCA_964608295.1 uncultured Candidatus Cloacimonadota bacterium | reverse complement strand
ATGAAGTTCATATGTACAGGGGAATTTTCGGTTCTCATTTTGCTAATGTTATCCGCAGATTAAAACGCATTGCAAAATTTTATGGAGCAAATCCTCAATTTATCTTAACCAGTGCCACACTTTCCAATGTGGAAGAATTCTCCAAAAAATTAATTGAAGCAGATGTGACAATAATCAAACAGGATGGTTCACCTACAGGAGAAAAACATTACATTATTTATAATCCACCTATTGTAAATAAAGAACTTGGCATCAGATGTAGCGCTATGCAGGAAACAGTGCATATAGCAGCTGACCTGTTCGAGCAAAAGGGGCAGACTCTGGTTTTTTCAGAATCGAGAAGATCAGTAGAATTCATATTGAGTTATTTACGAAAAAATGTGGATGAGATTCAGCAGGTTCAAGGATATCGCAGTGGCTATCTATCGTCGGACAGAAGAAAAATAGAAAAAAGTTTTAGATCAGGAAAAGTGCGAACGGTTGTCTCAACTAATGCCTTAGAACTTGGCATAGATATTGGTGGTTTGGATACAGTATTGATCAATGGTTACCCTGGCAGTATAACTTCAACTAAACAGCAATTCGGCAGAGCTGGAAGAAGCGGGAAACCATCTTTCTGCATCCTGGTGGCATCCTCAAATCTACTCGATCAATACCTGGTAAAACATCCTGAATATCTCTTTGAACAAAATCCCGAACAAGCTCTCATTGATCCTGATAATCCGTTCATTCTTTTGCATCATCTAAAATGTGCTTTATTTGAAAAACCTTTCATCACGGGAGAAAGGTTCGGTGATCTTCCCCCTAAAATTCTGGATCAATATTTACAGATCCTGCAGAATTATGATCTTGCTTATGAATCAAAAAACAAGATCTTCTGGAAGGCAAATTCATATCCGGCAGATGAGATCTCACTTCGCACAACCGGTGCAGGAGAATTTGTTCTGAAATGTAATGAGAAAACAATCGGGATTGTTGATGAAAACAGTGCTTACTGGTTCACTCATCCCCAGGCTGTTTACATCCACCAGGGAGAAACCTATCTTGTAACAAAGCTTGATATTCCCAATAAAATTGTAGAATTGAAAGAACAGAAAACAGGTTACTATACTCAAGCCATGAGTAAATCTGAATTTGAACTTATTAAACTAAAGAAAAAAGAGGAAATTGTTGGTGGAGAGAGATTTAACGGACAGATAAAAGTTACTGATATCGTGAAAGGTTTTAAAAAGCAAAAATGGAATACGAATGAGATCTTGGGTTATGGAGAGCTGGAACTTCCTCCGCAGGATACAATAACTTATGGTTATTGGTTTTCAATTTCAGAAGATGTGATAGCTAAACTGACCGATAAAAAACTGTGGAACAATGTAAAAAATGACTATGGTTCTGAATGGAAAAGGATCACAGAGAAAGTACGCGAACGAGATGAAAATGAATGTCAACACTGTGGAGCAATAGAGAAGGATAAGGCATTTGATGTACATCACAAGATACCATTCAAACAATTTGCATCAACTGAACTAGCAAATAAATTGGACAATCTGGTCACACTCTGTCAATCCTGCCATCGTAAAGCAGAACGCATGTTCTATGTGCAAAGTGGATTAGCCGGTTTGGCTTATCTCATCAGGAATATTGCACCTTTCTTTATTATGTGCGACGGCAAAGATATCAGGGTGCACTCTTCTCAGAAGATAGGTTTAGGAACTGATCATCCGGGACTGGTGATCCACGATTCAATGCCTGGAGGGATCGGCTTGAGTGAGAAACTCTATGGGATGCATTATAAACTGCTCTGGGAAGCTTATACTATCGTGAATAAATGTGAATGTAAAAATGGATGTCCAGCTTGCGTGGGTCCGGTAGCAGAAAATGGAGCTGGAGCAAAAAGAAAAGTATTGGAAATTATTAAATATCTGATGAAGAAGAAATAATGAACGATATTGAAGCTATATTAAAAGGTGTATTACCTGAGAGAAAAAAGAAGGTCGGAATTGCGAAAAATAAAGAAATTCATGATCTGCTTGAAGGTGAATACGTAGCAGAGAATGTCTTCCTGGTTGAGAATAGATTCGAAATAAACTACTTGCATCAAGTTAATGAAATCAGGAAATATAAAGTTCATCCTTTAATCCTTAAATACTCAAGCTTGAAAGAAGCCAGGTTAGAAGATCTGCTCTTTATCGACACTGAAACTACAGGACTTGCAGGAGGTTCTGGCACCTATGTTTTCCTGGTTGGAATAGGTTATTTTGCCGGAGATGAATTTGTATTAAAACAATATTTCCTTTCTGATATTGTTAATGAAAAGAATTTGATCGAGCAGTTTGAAAAGGAACTGGATAAGACAAAGATCTATGTGAGTTTTAACGGAAAAAGTTATGATATCCCGCTTTTAAAAACTAGGTCGATCTTTAATGGATGCAATTGTAAAATCATCTCTCATGCCAATATTGATCTTC
>CAZSOM010000313.1:0-2473 GCA_964608295.1 uncultured Candidatus Cloacimonadota bacterium | reverse complement strand
TATTATAAAAACTCTTAAAGGTGACAACTTATTTCCTATCGATCAGATTAGGTAACAATTAGTGGTACAAATCAAGATAACTGTATTATAGAAAGTGGTCATGGATTTATGATTCAAGGCAATAATAGTAATGAAAATGATTTAATTGAAAATTTAACTTTTAGGAATATTTGTCATCCAATCCGTGTTTTTGGTAATGGACTAAATGCAATTCAAAACAATAAGTTTGAAAATTGTGAGGGAGATTTAGTTACTATATATGATGGCAGCATAATTGTAAACAATTGTTCATTTGAACTACTTAACAATATATTTATTAACAATGATTGTATGAGTTGTTTTTCTTCGGAGTTAGTTAGCCAAAATCCGGCTTTAGTTAGTTGTGAGATTAAAAACAATATATTTGAGAGCAATACTACTCTTTACTATCCATTACTATTCATTAATGGTCATGGTCAACTTGATATTTGTAATAATTCATTTATAGAAAACTCATTTAGTGAACATAACCCCCTTCTTCAAATAGTATCGCTTCCAGAGCAAACTATGTCTAATATTCAAAGAAATATCTTTAAAGGAAACTCAGATAGTAGTTCATCAGGCTGGAGCGGTACTAGTATTCTTTCAATTGAAGAATCCGGTTGGGCTGACTATACAATTAGTGATAATAGTTTCGTAGAAAATAGTGCAAATAAGATAATAAACTTTGAAGCAAATAATACTTGTATGTATAACACAATTTTTCTAGCAAATAACCTTACAGGGTCAAATGAGTATGTGATTTATGGAGAGAATATTTATTGTGATCATTCTCTCTTCTGGAATAATACTAACGATTACTATGATTGCTACAATGGTAATTGTATCTTTGGAGATAATATATTAGAAGTAGACCCGCTATTAGATGTGAGTTTTAGACCAATCTGGGATTCAACAACCAAATCACTTTGTATCGATGCAGGTTATGGTTCGCCAGACTCCGATGGAACCCCTGCTGACATAGGTGCTATTACAGCCATTACCCACAAATACGACACCATCAACCTTCCCTCACCAGAAACTGACGGTGGTTTGAGATGGCTCAGCTTCCCTGCATTGGACAACGTGTATAGTGTAGGAGAACCACCTTATGACCCCGATGTAGCAGGATATCTACTTTATGACATTATGCAGGAACCAATACCTGCTATTCTCAATAAAGTATATGCTCAAGATTATGAAATTTGGTATTATAATGAAGTTTGGCAACATAAAAATGAACAATTCTCACGCACCGAAGGTTTCAAATTCCTAATGAATGAAGAAACGACTTTGGAAGTTTCCGGTTTTAAAGTGCTCGATAATACTACTATAACCCTAGAAGGAAATAATGTGGAAAACTGGGTTGGTTATTGGTTGGAAGAAACTCAAGATGTAGAAGAAGCTTTTGGTAATTTATGGGATGGAGATAATTTAACGATGGTAAAAGCTCAGCATTGGACAGCAGTAAAATTTGAAGGTAACTGGAAATTCAAGATAAAAGAAGGACATTCTCCTACTATATCTTATGGTGAGATGGTTATTGTAAATTGCAATACAACAATAAATAATTTCAAATGGGATAACAGTACACCGGAAGACCCAAAAGTTGTTTTTGGTGAATCAAAATATTTCACTTATGAAGAACAAGCTGATTATGTTCCGATCTATGTGGAGATAGATCCAACCGATCCTCCGGTAGAGATTGGTGCTATGGTGGATGGAGTATACATCGGTGCAACTGTGGTGGAAGATACTCTCATTCAGATCAATGCCTATGTGTCTGGTGTTTTAGCCGGAGATATTGAATTGGAACTATATTATGGAGAATGTGCAGAACCAAGAATGCTTTCATCTTACAAATGCATTTCCGTAACTGAGCCTAATAGAATCGAAACCAGTATATCAACAAGTTATATGCAATCTGCGTATTTCATCACGCTCTGGGAAGATTCCGATCTTATACCGGATGTTTATAGACTCTCAATAGTCAATTATCCTAATCCCTTCAATCCATCAACAACGATTTCATACTCGATTCCGAATGATGGAAAAGTTGATATAACCTTCTATAACATCAAAGGACAGAAGGTGAAGACCCTTATCAATGGTGAACAGCAAGCTGGAGCATATAAAATGGTTTGGAATGGTGATGACAGCAGCGGTAAAAATGTTTCATCAGGAATCTACTTCTACAAATTATCAGTTGGTAATAAGATGATCATTAAGAAAATGATTCTGCTGAAATAATGTGTCTCGAAGGCGACAATGCCATTGTCGCTTTCACGGAAAACCTTGCGAAGGTTATTTCATTGGTTCTTTACCTTCGCGAGGTTATTGTGAAGAATTTATTGTCATTCCCGTGAATTGTGTCCGGCTTTTGACGGAAGCGGGAATCTCGTTAGCAAGTTTAACTTATCAACAAGAATAGATCTCCAGTCAAGCTGAGAATGAC
>CAZSOM010000312.1:0-2473 GCA_964608295.1 uncultured Candidatus Cloacimonadota bacterium | reverse complement strand
AGGCTGTTAGGATTTGGGGCATCAGGACTTTCTCCTGAAGGAAGTGGTCAAAAGTCATTATTTTCTAATCCTGAAGATGAAAAACAGAAGAAAATAGATGAAGTCTATGATAAGATAAGGAATAAGTTTGGGGATGATGCCCTGAAAAGGGGAAAATAGTTTTATAGGAAATTATTGTTCAAAGCGTAAATAGAACAGCGGTTATCACAAAACCCAAACAGCCTTTTGTCGATTGGCTCAACTCAGTACCAGGCGAAAGCTCGGACCATACTCTTGAGAGGGTATCTTCGGAAAATCTAACTTTTCTCATACCTGAGTTTTTTGGTCCCGTTGAATCTCTGAGCTATATCAAAAAAAATTATAGTCAGATTTTTGAGTGGGAATTATTTGGATGGTATACAGCAGAAGAACTATGGCCCAAGGAGAAAAGGAACTGGAAAATGTTTCAGGAGTGGTTCGACATCGAGATTAACTCTGAGGTTATTGATTTAGTTGATGACGAGGAGATTGAGAAAGAGGAGTTGTGAGGAGAGCAGGACGTAAGTTCACTTCTGCTCATATGCCTTAGCTCAAACTCATCTTCTCCCTGCTGATATGCTCTTGTAAGATTGCAGAGTATTACTTCTTCTCATTTTTCTTTAAATTTCTTATTTCACTTAAGAAATTGTCTTTGCCTTTTTGCCTAAATTTATCCCTCTCTATGGAAATCTTCATATCAGTATCTTTCATATCAGAAAACTCAAAATCATTAAAGACTTTTTCTAAATAAGTTTTTTGTGAAATATGATAAGAGTTGGGTTCAGGATTTAAAGTTAAAAGGAAGGTGTCCCATTCATTCCTGTCTTGTTTATCAAGAGCAGCATGCCACATACAATACTCAAGCAAATCAGAACCTTCAACCAATGTTCTGCCAAAATGTTTTTCTTGAAAACTAATATCGTGCCTTACCCAAAAAGCATAAACAGTTTCAGGTAATTTTGGTAAGCCATCTCTTCCTGTTTTACTACTCCAAGAAATCTTCCCTAAAGTTTCATTCCACTTACCATTTGTTTCAATGGGCTTTATTCCTGTTAAAAGCTCTATGTCAACATTGTCAGTATCAGGGAAAAAATCGTAGCCCTCAACAAAAGAACTGAAGAAGTCATCTATATCAGGTACATAATTTGGGTCTTCTTTTTTAATTCTTTGCTCAGATTGGAACTTTAAAAACAAAGAGTCATTTATAATATAATGCTCAAATCCATTCGGGTCTAAAACAGGATCTATTTGCTTGTAAGTATATCCAAATCTCCTCTTAAGGTTCTCGTGTACAAAGATATTAACGAAGCCTAACACACCCCCAGAAGAACCAACAACCTCTTCATGTTTTCTGTATAATAATGGAAAGTCTTTTTCAGGAACAAGGTATCCTTTTTCAATTGCATACTGAATCGGTCTAATAGTAAATTCATTTCTTAAATTATCGCTAACACTATCTTCTATCTCAATTTTCTTAGTTTCTTTTAATCTTCCTAATCGATCCATAGAAAAAAAGTATGCCTGACTCGTAAGAATAACATTTTTAACATCTTTCTTAAACTCAGAATTCATAAACTTGTTCAACTGAGCATATTGAGGGGTTGTTCCCAAGTTTTTTTGCAACCACCCATTAAGCAGATAAAATCCTGTATCTATTTTTTTATCTAAGTTTTCCATGCCTTGGACAAAATCTCTTGTGCCGAAAAAGTTCTCAGAATAAAAGTTAGCACTTCCTATACTTGTTTGGATTGAATTGAAACTTCCAACCCCATTCATGTGGTTTTTGAAATCACGAGATACCTCTATCTCAATCTCGTCAAGAGAACTACCCTCATGAATATCATAAAACTTCAGCACTTCCTGATTCTTAGGGTCTTTAGATGATACATCAATCAGCCGTTTAAGCTTTCCTGTTTCTGGCTTCATTGTAATATTTGTAAAATACTCTTCACATCCCACGCTAACTAATGAAAACAAAATTAAGAATATTAAACTAATGATTTTTATAGTTCTCTTAATCATTTTTAAACTCCTAAAAAGTTCAAATTTCAGATAAAATAACTAATTCTTATTTAATCAGCTTTATTTTCTTTTTCAACTACTGTAGATTCTACTGTTTTTCTCCGATTATTACTCTTCTTTTTTTTCTCATTTAAGGCATTTTTCCTGCCAAGAGAATAAAAGAAATAACCTATAAGCCAAACTAAAGATGCTCCTATTATGAACCTAATTAATAAATGCATAAGACGTTACTCCTTCTTCTTCCTGCCCTAATAATATCACTATATTTTTTGTAATTGTACCGTTAGGCCCAATGAAATAGCCCAGTAGAGCACCTGCTATCACTGAAAATATCAGTATAAGAGTGAAACGCCATTGTTTTAGAAATTTCTTTTTCATGTTAAATTTCTTGATCGTCGTTAAGCCATTTTAGATTCTCATGTTTTTACGGTAA
>CAZSOM010000311.1:0-2474 GCA_964608295.1 uncultured Candidatus Cloacimonadota bacterium | reverse complement strand
CGGGACTATTTGTGATTTGAAAGAACCAAATCAATTGTACTCAGATGTTCTTCCAAAACTCGGAGCCATTGAAAAAATTCAGGAGCTGCGTACACAAGGGCATTATATTATTATTCAGACCGCTCGTAATATGGGGACGCGGGAAGGGAACCTCGGGCAAGTCATACGTCATATAGGCAAAATAACATTGGACTGGCTTGAAGAACATGGTATTGAATATGATGAAATTTATTTTGGCAAACCTAATGGGCATGTTTATATCGATGATCGAGCCTTACGATTTTCAGATTGGGATAAATTAACAGAAGAATCGTTAGAGGAAATTGGGCACGAACGATGAAGGTTATTGCCATCTTGTCGACCAGATATGCAGGAAGTACGTTGTTAGATTATATGTTGGGGTCACACAAATCTGCCTTAAGCTTAACTGAACTTAGAGCATTTATAACAGGAGAAAGAAAGCCATTTTCTTGTAAAAAATGTAACCCAGCAGACAGTTGCCCCATTTATTCACCTAGCACCACAAAAAAACTGTTAGAGATTGGTCCCCACTCCAATTTGTATAGAACAATAGCCGAAGTTTCAGGAGCAAACATATTAATTGACTCGTCGAAAAACATCCCTTGGTTCCGAAGTACTCTTAAGGGTTTGGTAAAAGCTGATGTATTAATCTTGCATATTTCGAAGTCCCCAGAGGAATATGGTGGTTCAGAAAGGTCAAAATACCATAAAACATCCTTAAGATCAGTAGAGGAAATTGGAAGAAAATGGTGGCAGGTGAATAGCCAAATATTGCAGTTTCTGTCTAGGTCACCTTATCCATCTTTAACTATCCGATATAGAGACTTAATTAGTAATCCGACCGATACCTTAACCGAAATCTTAACTGTATTAGGTGAAAAATATGAAGACGGAATGGAGTATTTTTGGAAATATGATCATCATCCGTTATGGGGTAATAAAGGAACTCGGTCTCATATTTCAGGGACAGACTCTATTCCGAATCGGTGGATGGATGAATCAGAATTAAATAAAGAAATTTATAGAGAGAATCATCAACGGCTTTTTATGGACGAGAAATGGAAAAAACTATTAACCGAGAAAGAAGTAAATGGTTTGTATTCCATAAAACGTGTTTCACAACTTTCTACAATCTTAGATTACGGAAATCCATTTGTCGAAATTACGAAAGAGACCCGCTCAACGAAACCCAGAAATGTTACTCAAATGGTAGGGCTTAGATATGTATTGCTAGTTAGCAGTTTTCATAACTTCATACTGAAAATGACCTATATACTTAAACGCGTCAGTTCTCTACAAGTACTAAAAGAAGTCTATAAAAAATATAGAGATAAAATCTAATGAAAATTGTTATTCCCATGGCTGGCCGCGGTTCACGCTTTGTTGATAAAGGCGTGCATATGCCAAAGCCCATCATTCCCATTGCGGGCCGCCCAATGGTTGCGTGGGCGTTTGAGAGTTTGAAAGGACTTCCCTCATCACAGGTTATCTTTATTGCTTTGGAAGAACATGAAGAACAATATGATGTTACGAAAATATTGAAAGAAATATCAGGCCCTGATACAGAAGTTCTTCTCATCCCAGATGTGACCGATGGACAGCTTTGTACGATTTTGGCAGCGAAAGATTTTATCAACTCTGATGAAGATGTGCTGGTGGCCAGTTCTGATACATTTATCAGATCAAATCTGTTAGATGATATTCTAAATAAACCGAAAAATTGTCACGGCATTATCTCCGTGGCTAACTTAGCAGGCGATCACTGGAGCTTTGCGCGGACGGATGATAGGAACCAAGTTGTTGAAGTCACTGAAAAAATTCGAATTTCTGATCATGCCAGTACTGGACTATACTATTTTTCTAGAGGTAAGGAATTGGTCTCGGTTGGGGAAGAGATGATACGAAATAAAGAGAAAACCCAAGGGGAGTATTACATTATCCCCATTTATCAGAAGTTTATTGAAGACGGCTGGCGAGTTGATATTTCCATAGCCGATGAGATATGGGATATGGGAACACCAGAAGCGAAAATGGATTTTGAAAAACATCTTGGTTGGGTGAACTCATAGATGGCTCTTTCAATGGTAAAAAGGATTGTAAAAGATGCAATTTCTTTCACAACACAACTATTTGGTTTACCGCATAATCGTACGCGAAAACAGGTGCTTGCAACGAAAAAGCAATTTAATTATGAAGAAATCGAAAAACAGAGAGTTCTTTGGGTATCGAAAGTAACAAATTATCCCGAGTCCGAAATTCTTGCATTCCTAGATGAATTAAAAGATGTGTTTTGGGATGAACTAATTTCTTCACGGATTTGGAATGAACGCGGTGGCTCGATGATGAGTCTGCGTGATCGAAAAACACTTTATGCGCTAGTTCGTGCTTTGAACGCAGAAAAAATCCTAGAGACGGGTGTGGCAGGCGGTGCCTCTGCAACTTATATTTTATAT
>CAZSOM010000310.1:0-2474 GCA_964608295.1 uncultured Candidatus Cloacimonadota bacterium | reverse complement strand
CCTTTTAATCTCTTATTAAAATTAATTATTCATATTTCAGTGCCTTCACCGGATTGGAGTTTGCTGCTTTTATTGTGCGAAAACTGATGGTGATGAATGCAACCAGTAGTGCCAAAATTCCCGAAACTATAAAAATCCATAAATCAATTTGTGTTTTATAGGCAAAAGAGCGAAGCCATACATTCATTCCAAACCAGGCTACCGGCCACGCTATCAGATTTCCCAATAGTACCCATTTGGCAAAATCACGTGAAAGCAGAAATACAATTTCCCTGGATGATGAACCCAATACTTTTCTTATGCCTATCTCTTTTGTACGAGATTCTGCCGTGAATGTAGCCAAACCAAAAAGCCCCAGACAGGAAATGAAGATTGCAAGAGAAGCAAAAAAGATGAATGCTTTGGAAATTTCCTGTTCGTATTTATACATCCCAGCAATCCGTTCATCTAAAAAGGTATAAACGAATGGAAAATCCGGAACGATCTTATACCATTCTTCTTCAATCGTTTTCAAACTTTGCAGCAGGTTAATTGAAGTAGTACGGATGAAAAGTGTAAAAGGAACATATGTGTAAATTCTGGTAATTACAGGTTCTATCGATATATGAAGTGAATTCAAATTTACGTTTTTGTTCACACCGATAATTGTATGCAGTTTGCCGTGAAGATTGAATTGCTTGTCAATTGGATCGGTCATTCCCATGGCTTTCACAGCTGCTTCATTTACAACAACGGCAGATGAATCCGAGACTAGTTCTTTTGAGAAGCTGCGTCCTTTGGTTATATCGATCTGCATAGTTTTAAAGTAGTCATAGTCAACCTCAGATAGTGCGAAATTAGGATTGTCCGCAGGATCCTTTCCCGTCCAGCTAAAGCTTCCCGGGGCAAGAGGGATCGGACCTTTATCCTCTGATGTAGCTGTAACATTAACTATACTGGGATGTCTCAAAAGATTTTCTTTGAAAGTGGGATAATCTCGGTACATACCTGGTCTACTCTGAATAGTAACAACATGATCTGTGTTGAAACCAAGTTTTTTATTTTGGATATAGTTGAGCTGTTTGAAAATTACCAGAGTACAGATGATGAGGGTAACTGACAAAAAGAATTGGAAAACTATCAATCCTTTACGCAAGAAGGAGCTTCTTGCTCCAAACTTCAAAGATCCTTTCAGGGTTTTCGCCGCTTTGAATGATGATAGAAAAAAAGCTGGGTACAAACCGGAAAAAAATCCTGTAAAAAGGATAATTATCAAAGTTCCAAACATTATCTTTGCATTATTAAGATTAATTGACAGGTCTTTTCCGGCAAGTTGATTGAAATACGGCATAGCCAATTCTATTAAAACCAGAGAAAGTAAGAAAGCGATAATTGTTAAAATTATAGTTTCACCAAGAAATTGTTGTATTAAATTGCTGCGGTTTGCCCCAACTACCTTTCTAAGTCCAATTTCTCTTGCTCTTTTCAAAGAGCTTGCTGTTGTAAGATTGATAAAGTTAATACAAGCAATAATCAATATGAAAAATCCTATCATTGAGAAAATGTAAACGTTATTGATGTCACCTAAAACAGCTGGGCTATCGTAAGAAAAATTCGAATAAAGATGGATCTTACCCAGTGGCTGCAGATAAATACTATCTTCATTACCTGGAAGTTTATCTTGTAAAAAGTCAGCGATCTTTTCATTTGCTTGCTGTCTGGTTGTCTTGTCATCAAGCTGAATATATGTATAAGCAGGCCAGGATGTCCAGTCGGAAAGATCTGCTCCCCAAGTTTCATAAAGTGTAAATGGCACAGCAAAATCGAATTGCAGATGAGAATTCTGGGGAAGATCCTTGATAATACCAGTTATTTTAAGTGAACAAATATTTTCTAATTCCAGAGATTTTCCGATGGGGTCTTCATCTCCAAAATACTTTCGGGCAGTTGACTCAGTTATCACAATACAGAAACGATCTGGGAAAATATTCTCTTTATCTCCACGTAAAAAATCAACTGTAAACATTTCAAAAAAAGTAGGATCAACGTAAGCTCCACCTAACTCATAAAAAGCATTATCTTCATATTTGATGAGCACTTCACCCACGAAAGTTCCAAATCTGGTAAAATTGACGATATCAGGGAATGCTTCCTTCAAAGCAGGTCCTAAAGGAATTGGTGCTTTGGCACTATGAATCGTCTGTTCGGCAAACTTTTGCTCGTGAATAACTCTATAAATCGAACTGTAATTCTCATTGTATCGATCAAAGCTAAACTCATCCTGCAACCAGAAAAGAATTAGTAGACAGGCTGTCATACCTATTGCCAATCCAATAAGATTGATAAATGAAAATCCCTTTTCTCTAATAATCTTGCGAAATGCTATCTTTAAATAATTTTTCAGCATATTCAATTCCTCATTTCAAATTTATATTTTCAAAATTTATTCGTATTTTAAAGCCTTCACCGGATTCGAATAAGCAACTTTTATTGTT
>CAZSOM010000309.1:0-2476 GCA_964608295.1 uncultured Candidatus Cloacimonadota bacterium | reverse complement strand
CTCTTCTTTTGTCAATTTCATAAATAGCCCGTAATATTTTGTCTGCTTCTGGTATATTAATAAGATGTAAATCTTTGTAGAATTTAACTGTCACGCTTTCTGTTCCAATATGTTTCTTTTTTAAAGGAGTCAGACTTCCATTTTCAATTTCAAGCCAATAAATTTCTAGTTGATGAGTTCGTGGGTAATCAACTGCATTTACATAAGGTGGGGAAGTAATCGCAAAGTCAAAATAATTATCGGAGTATTTTATGTCTCTTGCATCTGAATTTGTTGTAATTTCAGTAATAATACCGTTTGTTACATACTTATTAAATTCTTCAAATCGTGATTTATAGAGCAAGATGTTTTCAACAAATTTTGTTAAAGCTAATGATGGGTAAATCTGTTTATTCAATTTTTTCCGTATAACGGTTCTTGTACAATTGTTATCAGCATTTGACACTGACCTTATTATTGACGAAAAAGTAACCAAAAAGAAATTTCTTAATTCATTACTAATATCTAATTCTGAGATTATTTTTTTTATATAGGCCAATTCAAATATTATCTCTTGATTAAACCAATTATCTCTATAAGGAAAATCGGGAATAAATTTTTGCAATGATTTAGTAATTTTGAATTCTGTTATTTTCTTAATAAGGATGTTTGAATAAATTTCGAGTTCTTCAATATTCAATTTTGTTGTTTTAACTTTTGCTAGAAATTGCGCAAAAGGGTCTATATCAATACTAACAGAATTTCTTTTATTCAGCAATGACTCAATGCTCGTTGTTGCGCTACCACCAAAAGGATCTAATATAATATCATTTTCTTGAGTAAACTTTTTAATTAACCAACGTGGTAATTCAGGGAAAAATTTAGCAGGATATTTGTGTATTCCGTGTGTATAACGTGTTTGTTCATAACTTATAAATAAAAATCTGTCGCCATTGTTAATTTGTAGATCTAATGGAATATCACCATCAATTCTTGTAAGTGTTTCACCATAATTATTAGTGATTTGTGATATATTTACTAATCTTTTTTCTATTTTTTTTTTGAAATTACTATTTTTTTTTGCAATTTTTTTCTTTATCTGTTCAATTGTTCCCGTTGTTACCATTCCATTTCCTTTAAAAACATATTTAAATTTTTCTACCTCTATTCGAGAGAATAAACACTTCATTTTAGGTCAAGTAGATTAATGCTTTACAATAAATAGGCATAATGTTTGGTAGCTACCACGCTCTTTCACTTTCTCTCCTTGCTTGGCTGTGGAGCTGTGTGTTACAGGCAAAATTCTCATTTCAACAACATACATTTTTTAATAATTTTACCTTCCCCGCTCACACTCAACTTATACAGATAGACACCTGAACTAACAGCTTTCCCTGATTCGTCATCACCATTCCAGATTACAGAATGGTATCCTGTCTCAAAAATGTTATTTGAAATAGTTTTTACTTTTTGACCTTTAATATTGTAAACAGAAAGGTTAACTTTACTTTCTACTGGAATTAAGAATGAAATTGTTGTTGTTGGATTAAATGGATTAGGATAATTAGTAAGCAATATTTCTTTTGAATTAATAACATCTTCTTTAACAGGTAAAAACTGATTCCAATCTAATTCAGTAATACCATTAACCCAATTATTCAGGATCAGGTTTTCACCATCGAATTTGATAGATGATGTTTGTAGATTCCATCTGAATTCATCTTGAAGAATTGGATTTGTTATGTCGGTAGCATCGTAGGTTAAAATTCTATTGCTGCGATTATCTGCCACAACCAAGTTATTTCCTGTTAAATTGCTGGTAATTGAACCAAATCCAACACCTCGATCATTTCCAGGTGAGTGTACATAAAATTCATTTACTATGTATGGATTGTAAGGATCAGAAACATCAATGATAAAATAACCACTGCTTGAACCATACCAACTCAAATTATAATAACCAGCATAAAGAACTTCTTGAAAAGCTTTCAATTCAAAGAAATCATATTCAATATCTATAAAACTGATTGATTCAGGATTTGTTATATCACTTATATCATAGATCTCAATGCCATTCACATTATGATAAGAATCGTGGATGTTAGCAAAAAGTAGATCATCCTTTATTTGATAGCTAACAATTTGATAATTATTAGTAAGTGTATTTATGTAAACAGGATTGTTTGGGTTGGTAATATCCAAAACTTTAATCGAATAAATACCATTTTTAAAAATCAGATAATTTCCAATTTTTTTAGTTTGATAATTCACAGTAATAATGGTATTTACTAATTCAGGAGATTCAGGAATACTCACATCGTAAATTTTTATTCCTACTGAAAAATTTGAACCTGTACGATATGATAAATATACAATATCATCATCATAAATTATACTTGTGCCCATTTCGTTGCCAGTAATGTAAATTGGTTCTGTCGGATTGTTTCTTTCATAGATACCAAGACCATTAAACATATCTGCATAATAAATATAATCA
>CAZSOM010000308.1:0-2476 GCA_964608295.1 uncultured Candidatus Cloacimonadota bacterium | reverse complement strand
GAATAAAACTATCTCGACTTTATCCGACACTTGACAGTTGACATGACACTAGTGCCCTTTCATTTTTCCAGCCCTTTCTATTTCGAGAATCTTTTTTGATGTTTAAATCAAGATGATTGTCGTGACCCGGGCGCTGTTTCTTAAAAAAATTGGAAAATATATCAGACTGGCTTTCGGAAGAAATGTGATTAACAACTGTTACAATTGCTTTTGACAACCACATAGAATAGAATGAAGCATAAATTATATAATGAGGATTGATGCCTTGAATGGTTCGCATCTGCATTAATTCATCTTTCAATAGTCTATATGCTTCATCTTGGCAATTTTTACCTTCATAAAAGAATTGCTGACAAGCGATCCAAACCTTAGACTCTTTATTTATTCTTTTAAAATGATTAATTTTTCTGATTAATTTAAACTGAAACTTCTCAATTGAAGACGTGGAAATATCTTTAATTAATTGATGTAAACTCTTATCTTCTTCAAGTTTAAAATGTGAGTTAAGTACTTTTCCATTTTTATCAAATACAAAACAATAATCAAGAATCCCATGAATCGTATGACTTGAAAATAATTTGTCGTAAGTAAGTGAAAGATTGTCCAAATTGTCAAAATACAGAATAAAATTGGAAAAAACTTTTAAACCAGAACCGTTGATTTCCTCTTCTCTAATTTTTATCAGCTCTGGTATCAAGAAGCTGTCGACAAATTTGTCACTGTAAGCTTGTTTTATATCGATAAAAAGAATTGAATTGTTAAAATCAGTTATATTATATTCTTGCAATCTTTCTGCAAATTTGTGAGCTAAGATAGGAGTGAAGTCTCTGGCTTCGTCGTCTTTTATTGCAATACAATCGAAATCGTCTTTAGGATACGTTAAGCTTATATTAATCTGATATTTTCTTTTAAAGAAAGTTACTATTGATGATATTATTTCTTTGGGAATACCATAGTTAAACGAGACTCCAAAACGAAATAAAAAAGGATAAAGTTTTATCATAGTTTATCTTCTTGGAATATGGATTGTTATCATGTTGCCGTGAAAAGCGGCGTAATTAGGAAGTTTCTGAAATTTAGCTCTAAACAAACTGTTAATAATTTTTTTATTCTGTGGCATTATCTTTTCGACATCATATTTGTCTTTCAAATCAATCACGTAATAATCTTTTTTAAATTTATTAAAGAATAGTTTAGGTAGAGTTTTGTAGTCCTTTTCTGCCTTCTTGATATTTATGAAATAATTACCGGTTCTAACTCTTACTTCACCTCCAAAAGTTCTTACCGCAGCATTTATTAAATATGTCAGACCTCTTCCGGCAAATGAAGGCTTATGTTCATCATGGAGGATTTGATTTTGTTTGTAATCAATTGCCATAGGGTCTCTTGTAACACCTGGGAAAAAAGAAGATAGTAGGACAAACCAATCTTCTTTTTTATACTCTTTCCCTTTTTCCGTTTCTGCAAAATCAGGAACTTCGTAGGAAAAATAATATTGAAAATCATCGGCTTTAGGTGGACCAGGTTTTTTCTCCTTTAGGATGCAATAACAAGAATGGAAATCATCTTCGGAGTCATCAGTTTTAATTGAATGCCCTTTTTGTAGTTCAGTTTTTAAAGTATCAATAATGCTTTCACCATTATCCCAAATCACAAGTGTGTAATGATTCTCTTGGCCAATACATGAAATTACTAGCTTTTTAGAATTTGGGTGACGTATTGCATTAGTTATACTTTCGTAAATTATATGTTTTGAAATTTTGTCCTCGATAGTTACTTTTTCAGGTAAGTTCTTTTGTATGATTGATATCAAAGGTTTCCCTTCAGTCCAATTTTTAGGTTCTTCTTTCAATGTATACGATTTTTCTGAATCATCACCAAAAGGTAGAGAAGTTAAAGGGTAAAAACCTATATCCCTTAATTGCTCTATTCTCTCTTGTTCTGACAATTCCCTTGAATATCCTTCGGTAGAAAACTTATATTTGGGTTTTCTAAAGCAATCTACTGCAAACGAGGTTTTGTCGAAATATTGAGGAAGGTCTATTACAAGATCGTGGATATCAATATCGGCTACATCTTTTATCGTTTCAAAGAATCGACAATTGTGTAAAAATTTTCTAATTTTTTCGTTTGAGAAGTACTTAATTTTTGTATTTAGGTTCTTAACTTTTCTTTTTGTAATGAACGACACCAAATACATTAATGCTTCAACACGAATAAACTCAACAAAACTCATATCCAAAAGCAATGAATTTACTGGTTCGCTCTGCGGGAGGCAATCAATAATTTTTCCCTCTACTTTGTCAACCAGTCCCAGTGGATCTAAATTTATTGTTAGCATTTCATTTACCTAATTAATATTTTTGAAAACATTACAAACGTAGCTCATTAATAAACACATAGCGAAGAGTTTAGCGGAACCTTATAGTGGACCCCAAAAATAAGACAGTATGTTAAGGTGTGTTTCCCAAAAAAA
>CAZSOM010000307.1:0-2476 GCA_964608295.1 uncultured Candidatus Cloacimonadota bacterium | reverse complement strand
TGTACTCACCCAGTTTCTGGCTGAATCAATCACTCTCAGTTTCATTGGAGGTGTTATCGGGATTTTGCTGGCTATTGGGATTTCGTTGTTCATGAATAACTTCACGGAGATTTACACTGTTATTAATCCAACTATTGTATTGCTTTCCATGGCATTCAGTGCTGCTGTGGGAATTTTCTTCGGATATTATCCAGCCAGGAAAGCTGCTAACTTAAATCCAATAGATGCACTCAGGTATGAATAGATAATTTCCCAACCCCCGGAAAATGGTGCCCTGTTTCAGAAGTTTTGGAATGGGGCTTTTTGTTTTTTCTTGCAGTAAACAACAATTAAATTTTATTAGAATTTGAATTGAATCAGGAGGATAAATGCCAAAACTAACATTTCTCGGAGCAACCGGTACAGTTACCGGATCACGTTTTCATTTGGAAATAGAAGGAAAAAATTTATTGATAGACTGTGGAATGTTTCAAGGTCCTAAGCGTATTCGTTTAAAAAACTGGGAAGTATTTCCTGTTCCACCTTCCAGCTTCGATTACATTTTACTTACACATGCTCACATCGATCACAGTGGTTATATTCCAAAATTTGTGAGAGAAGGATTTAATGGTAAAATTATCTGTACTCATGCAACAGCAGAACTTTGTAAAGTGATGCTGAAAGACAGTGCCCACATCCAGGAAGAAGACGCTAGATGGGCTAATAAAAAAGGATTTTCCAAACATTCACCAGCTCTACCTCTTTATACTAAGCAAGATGCCGAAAAAGCAATTTCACTTTTCCATCCGGTACATTACGGAGATTTCTTTAAACTATCCGAAACTACTCGTATCAAGTTCCATGATTCCGGTCATATTCTTGGTTCTGCTCTCATCGACATCAAAACCAAAATAGCTGAAAAATCACGCAAGATCTTGTTCAGTGGTGATCTGGGACGTCCGGAAATTCCTGTCTTGAACGAACCAGACCAGGTTTACAATGTGGATTATCTCATTTTGGAATCAACTTACGGACAGCGTTTGCACGAGTCAACAGATCCTATTTCCGATCTAGTAGATGTTATCGGAAGAAGTATGAAAAGAGGTGGTTCGCTTGTAATTCCAGCTTTCAGTGTGGGAAGAACTCAAACTTTACTTTATCTTTTACGACTTTTGGAAGAGGAAGGAAAAATCCCATCTTATCCAATTTATGTAGATTCACCCATGGCAATTGAAGCTTTAGATATTTTCAAAGATCACATAAAAGATTTTGATCTTTATACACGAATGCAGAAGATGCAGGGAAAAGATATTTTTCACCCAAAAGATCTGCACATTTGCCGAACGAGAGAGGACTCAATGAGCATAAATAGTCATCGTACGGGCTGCATCATAATTTCAGCCAGTGGTATGGTTACCGGTGGCAGAATTTTACATCATATGGCACAACGGTTACCTGATCCAAAAAATACTATTTTACTCATGGGTTATCAAGCCGAAGGAACGCGTGGCAGAACAATCCAGGAAAAGAAAGAGACGGTTAAAATTCATGGAAAGCAAATCCCAATAAATGCTCAGATAGAAATGATCGATGGCTTTTCCGGTCATGCTGATTATAATGAAATGCTGGCATGGTTGATGCCTTTTAATAAAGCACCGAAACAAGTGTTCATGGTTCATGGTGAGGAAGAAGCAAGCAAATCGATGGCAGAAAAAATCAAGCAAACTTATGGTTGGAAAGTCACAGTTCCAAAATTTAGTGATAGTTTTGAACTAGAGTAAAAGGAGATCGAATTTGTCCTACATAAAAATGATAGATGAAGAAAAAGCGACGGAAAAACTGAAAAACGTTTATGAATCAATTGCTGGAAAAGGTAGAAAAATGGCTCATGTCTTAAAGGTTCAGAGTTTGAATCCAGAAGCAATGGAGGCACATTATCAATTTTACCGCAGCATAATGTTTGGAAAATCCAACCTTAGCCGTGCACAACGAGAAATGATAGCAACTGTTGTCTCTGCCAGAAATGGGTGTTTATACTGAATTACTCATCATGGAGCGGCGCTCTATAAAATAACAAAAGATGAAAAACTTACTGAACATCTTAAAAAAGATTTTCGTTCAGCAAAAATATCAGATGCAGAAAGAATAATGTTGGAATATGCTGCAAAACTAACATCTGAAACTTGCAACGTAAGCGAAGAAGATTTTTTACTTCTGCGTGAAGGTGGCTTTAATGATGAAACAATTCTGGACATAGTTCAGGTTATTGCTTATTTCAATTTCGTGAACCGTTTGGCTTGCGGATTGGGAATTGAAATAGAAAAATTTTATAACTTTGGAGTTTAAAATGGAATTAACGAACAAGCAAAAAGCAAAATTAAAATCAATAGCACAACAATTGGATGCAATTGTAAAAATTGGCGAAAAAGGTGTAACACCAAGTGTTGTAAGCAGTGTGAATGAAGCATTGAAAGCACGGGAATTAGTAAAATTCTCT
>CAZSOM010000306.1:0-2486 GCA_964608295.1 uncultured Candidatus Cloacimonadota bacterium | reverse complement strand
TGTTTACGATGGTGGATATGAATCTGATTTTGCAGAAGTTACGATTGATCATACAGATAGTAATGATCTACTAAAACCTAATGTAACAGAACTTGTTGGTAATTATCCAAACCCTTTCAATCCTACAACAACTATCAGTTTTGCTCTAAAAGAAGCTGGATTTGTTTCGATCGATATTTTTAATATGAAAGGTCAACTTGTTAGAACACTTATTAATGAAGAAATGACAGCTGTTTATCATAATGTTGTTTGGGACGGTAAAGATAGCAAAAATAAACAAGCTACAAGTGGTATCTATTTCTATAAAATGAAAGCTGGGAAATATCAAGAAACTAAAAAAATGATCTTGATGAAATAATATTCTTCGAATAGCTTAGTGGATAAAATAGGGGAAAGCAAGCTAGCTTTCCCCTTAATTTATAATTTCCTAAAACTCCCATTCAATACCAATAATAGGCAACAGAGTCCATTGATAAACTTCATCAATAGATTGTTCATCATCATTCCAATAATATTCTGCAATATTTTTTTGAGCATAAGCGTTCCACACGCTGGCATAGATCACCAGGTTAGTTTTATCAAAGAAAAAACGTTTATCAAGACGAATATTCAAAGAGTGATAATTGGAATATCGTTTTTCATTTATTTGAGTTTCATCATAAATTGTCTGTTGTGCAGATATGGATTCTGCCACATTGATCGGAGTGTAAGGTACACCACCGGCATAGATCCAACGCATGCTCATTTCCAATCCAGGATTTGGTTTATAGCCACCTTCAAGACTTACTATTAATCGATTGTCGTAATTTCTATTGCGCCAAATGCTATCACCACTTTTATATCGGGAGCGAAAATAAGTTGCACTAGCTAATCCGTAAATACTCTCAGCAAGTTTCTTTTGTAAGATCACTTCTACACCACGGCTAAATGCTTGTCCATTGTCTGTCAATGAATCATAATAATTAAAGAAGTTATCATCGATCACAAAAACTCCTGGTTGGTTCGAATCTATCGGAAAATTGCTATAATCCTTTTGATAAGCTTCCACAACCAGACGTGTATCCTCCGAAAGCAGGTGCTCGAATCCAAGAATGTAATGTATAGCATAAGGATCTTTCAAGTCTTTGTTCGTTTCGTTTTGTGATAGTAGCAATAATGGCAGATTTTGATGGAAAATTCCCACCGATCCATTCAAAGAAGTTTTTTTATTCAGTTTATACTGGCAGGAAAATCTCGGAGAAATAGTTACGTTTTCGTTCAAAGAAAAATAATCCGCTCTCAAACCAAAAGTAGTGGAAAACTTGGAAGTTGGATCATAATTTAAATTGACAAATCCTCCCAGTTTCTCTGCTCTAACTTCATCTTTCAGAATCAGTTCTGGGATTGTGGCACCAACTGCATTTGTTGTTTCAGCCAGATAGTTATCATAATCGTGCTGCAAATATTTAGCATCAAATCCGAAATCCAAACTGATCTTTTCTGAAATCCGTTTGAAGTTCACATTTCTCAGTTTAAATTCCAGTTCATATGTACGGTTCTTTATGTCTGCAAAGTCGCTAGCAGGTTCTTTATAAGTTTCCCAAAAATCCTCATCATAGTGAGAAGATGTTACGGAAAGTGATGTGTTAGAAAAGGATGATTCATTCCAAACAGCACGCCAGTTTAAACCATAAGTTCCCTGGTAAAGATCCTGATTTCCATAATGTCCCATGGCGTTTTCTTTAGCATTTTCCTGATCCGGAGCATTGTGATCATCGGCAAAAACGGCTAGGAAAGACAGCTTTTGATAGGGATTGAATTCATAAGAAAATTTTCCCTGAATGTCACCATATTCCGGAGCGATGGAAGTTCCGATATCAATTGATTTGATCAAGTATTGCAGGTAACTTCTTTTCACTGCGAGCATGGCAGAACTATTTTCATTGATCGGTCCTTCAAATATCCCTCCAAATCCGACCCAGCTGAAATCAATCTGTCCGTCAAATTCATTTGGATTTCCATCTCTGAAATCAAGTTCCATAATGGATGAAAGCTTATCTCCGTATATTGCCGAAAATCCACCGGTATTAAAAGTTACATCATCAATAAAATCGACATTCAGGATACCTATCGGACCTCCGGATGAACCTTGATGCGGAAAGTGGTTAATATTGGGAATTTCAATATTATCAATATAGAATGTATTCTCCATCGGATTTCCACCTCGTACGATCAGATTGTTACTCTGATCATTTACTTTTGCTACACTGGGCAGCGACATCATAATTCGACTCACATCACCAGCTGATCCTGGAGCACGACGAATTTCTTCATTGGAAAAACTGATAATGCTGGTTGTTTGCTCTTCGATCTCAGAAAAATAATCTGTTTCTACTTTTATTCCCTCTATTTGGATTGCTGATCTTTTTAATTCCCCATTCACAAATGTCGTACGATTCGAGCGAATGATTACATCAGTCTTGAGTTGAGGTTGAGTGCCAATTAAC
>CAZSOM010000305.1:0-2502 GCA_964608295.1 uncultured Candidatus Cloacimonadota bacterium | reverse complement strand
TGCCGGTGAATTATTATGTGATTATTATTATAAAAAATTTGGTGTAGATACTCGTGGTGTTCGTTATCCCGGCATCATTTCTAATGAGACTCTTCCAGGTGGTGGAACCACAGATTATGCAGTTGATATATATTATGAAGCGATCAAAAAGAAAGCTTATACTTGTTTCCTGAAAGCAGGGACCTTCCTTGATATGATGTACATGCCGGATGCCTTGACTGCTGGTGTTGATCTGATGGAAGCTGATCCTGCTAAACTTATTCATAGAAATGCGTTTAATATTTCCACAATGAGTTTCGATCCTGAAATGCTGGCTGCATCAATTCGTAATCACATTCCTGAATTCAAAATGGATTACGATATCGATCCTGTTCGTCAGGCAATTGCAGAGAGCTGGCCCAATAACATGGATGATTCTGCAGCTGCAGAAGAATGGGGCTGGCATTACGAATATGATCTGGCAAAAATGACAGAAGATATGCTGGAAGTTCTTGGAAAGAAACTGAAGAGCTAAGGTTTATTTAGAATGAAATTTTCAAGAAGTTCTTTTTTGGTTGTACTGGTTTCTATAATGTTATTAGTTCAAGCTTGTGATGAAAATAACGAACTTTTTGAAGACCCATATCCGGTTTATGAGAATGACTTGTTAAATTTTGAGGGAATTACCGAAACTGATGAAACAGGAAAAAAGATTGGCGACATTGATCAGGGAGATTGGTTAGAATTATCTTTTGAAAGACTATTTGGATCATCCTCAAAGTATCCTTGGTTTTGGTGTATAGAAGATATATATTGTGAGTATTCATCTGGGAAAGTACATATAAATTGGACAACTCCATCGGAATCTGATTTTCTTTTTTGGGATATTTTCAGAAGTGATGATAATAATATTAATAATGCTGAAATAATTAATGAAGAACATATCGTTGCTTGTGGTAATATGTCGGAACCTACAGATTATGTTTATATAGATGAGAATATTACTACAAACGAAGCATATAGCTATTGGCTTGGATTATCTAAAGCTGATAGTACTAATCATTTTTGGGGTCCAATGCCTTTAGTAATAATACCTAGCTTAAGCTTTGGTCCAGCTTATCCAAATCCCGCTGAAGATCAAGCAATCATTCCAATTCTTCTATCTGAAGAAAAAGGAATTGCAATGTATGTTATTAATGAAACTGGAGATTTATTAGATGTTTTAGTAGATGAAAATTTGGGATCAGGTCTTCATAATATATTATGGAATGCTTCTGATAAAGAAAATGGTTTGTATAGAGTTATATTTCATTGTGAAAATGATACTTTACATCAATATGGGGATATTTTAATTGAACGAGAATAGGTTAAATGTTCAATATCCAACAAGGAATATCGAATTTTGAAATTTAAAGAAAGTTTGTTCTTGTTCGGATTACTTGCTATATTAAGGTCAGTGAAAGTCAGCAGCAAGATTTTGTATATTTGTGGTGAGTTATGATTTTCGGGATCGGCATAGATATAATTGAAGTTCCAAGAGTGGAAAAGCTTACAAAGAAAGAAGATAAATTTGTGAAGAAGATCTTCACTCAAACTGAAATTGATTATTGCCGAAGATTCAGAAATGGTTCACAGAATTTTGCCGGCAGGTTTGCAGTGAAAGAAGCATTTCTGAAAGCGATGGGAACAGGTTTAAGTAATGGTTTAAAATTCAATGAAATTGAAACTGTGAACGACCATTTGGGAAAACCTGAGATCACACTCTATGGTAGAACAAAAGAGATATTTGAAGAGCGTAAACTAAAATTCAGTCATGTGTCGATAGCACACCTGAAGGATTACGCCACAGCAGTTGTAGTAATAGAAAAATAAATATATAGGAGAAAAATTATGGCACTCGAAAGATTGAACTCTGCCCTTTCCAAGAATCTGGAAGATCTTAGATCTACTGGAAGAGATAAAGGCGTAGAACTTGTTATTAAAGAAATCAAAAAAGCGGTAGGTGAATTTGGTCCACGCTACAAATTAGTTGGTTATGGAGAGCAGGAATTCATTAAAATGAATGCAAATTCCTATCTTGGAATGTCAATGAATCCGGAAGTGATCGAAGCGGAAGAAGCAGCAGCTCAGAAATTTGGTGTAGGACCTGGTGCTGTTCGTTTCATCAGCGGAACACATACTCCACATATTGAATTGGAAGAAAAATTAGCAGCTTTTCATGGTCGTGAAGCTGGTATGATCTTCAGCTCAGCTTATGTTACAAGCTTAGGTGTGATCTATCCACTCACAACCAAAGAAACAGTTATAATTTCTGACGAATTGAATCATAACTGCATAATCCAGGCAATGCGACTTTCCCGTCCTGCTGCAAAATATATCTACAAACACAACAATATGGCAGATCTGGAAGCGAAGCTGAATGAAGCTGTAGGTAAAGGAAAACGCTGCTTAGTTATTACTGATGGTATCTTCAGTATGCGTGGAGATTTTGCTCCTCTTAAAGAATTAACAGAGATCTGTGCA
>CAZSOM010000304.1:0-2503 GCA_964608295.1 uncultured Candidatus Cloacimonadota bacterium | reverse complement strand
CTTGCGAATTTCGCCATAAATGGAGGGGTATTAAACCCATCTGAGAATTTCACAATGCGAAATTCTCAATAAAACAAAAAATGGGAGTTCTATAAATTACTCCTTGTATCGCTCGGAAAATCTTGAAACTCTCCTTCCCTTTGCTCATCGGGTCGTCTATCAGTACTTTAGTCTGATTTCAGACAAATATAGCGAATCACTCTAACGCCCTGCAATAGCTTCAATATATCTAGATTTGAGTTTATGGCCCTCATACATGGAACTGCTTCTTCTTATTTTAATTATGTTGAATTTATTGAGAAATTCCTTCATGTATTCAATATCATAGAATGATTTTATATGCCCATTCACATTAAAAGTTCTCGTATCTATCTGTGTCCCGTTTCCAAAATCAGGGTCATCTATACTCTTGCACTTAATAAAAAACAATCCATTATGCTTCAAACCTGCATGTATTCTATTAAGAATTATTTCCATTAATTTTTTGTCAAAATAATGAAGAGATAAGTGAGAGTAAATTACATCAAAAAGATTTTTCATAATTTTTAGTTTTTTTGTATCACTCACAATAAACTGTAAGTTTCTAAGATTATTTTTTTTAGCATATCCTTTAATAGATTCAATCCTATTTCTAGAGATATCAGTAACAGTTACAGCTATTCCTTTTCGAGCAAAGTAAATAGGATCTTTGCTTCTTCCACCACCTATATCAAGCAATGTCGTAGGGTTATATTTCTTCATATAATTCCATGATCTGATTGCATATAAGTTAGGTCTGGTCTTGACCGCTCTTAATGGTTTGTCTCTCCAGAATTTTTGTTGGGTCATACACTCATATTTGAGACTGTAGTTTATATAATTTACGGCGGTAGAAATCAAATCGGAAATCTTCGATTTCTACCCTGAACCCACTAGGTAGGCCACTCTGGAAAATAACAGCGATCGTAGCGTTATATGCAATTTGGAAAAAACTTTCTTTTAAAAGAAGGATGTAGTCAATTTCTCTATCCCTTTATTGTGCATAAAGGTTTACCTTGTGTATTGCAAACTAAGCCAAGACAATGATCGTCCTCGAGCTTGAATGTTAATCGCAATTATTACTCAGAAAAAATTGGATTATCTTAATTTACCTAAGTTTTCCACTTTCAGTACCTCTTTTGAAATAGACCTAATCCTTAGTACAAAAGTCTCAATATTTATTCCTTCAACATCAATGTCCTTCCCCACAGAAGTTTCCAAGTTTAAGGGTTTAAGACCTTTACCAATCTCATCACGATTCCCCTGACCATCATATGGATTCTTACGGCCAGCAGATGTATATTGACAGTATCTATCAATTCCGGTGATGGATGGATTTTTGTATTTTGCATCAAAATATCCTACTTTACATAATTGATCTTCCGATACAAGTATTCCTTCAACTGTTACAACTGTGTTGATTGGAATTTCATAAATATCTCCTATTTTTATCGACTTTTACTTGTAAGAATTATAGTATAATATATATCTTTTTTTATTTTGCAGCTAACATGATTGGACTACCACAATTCTGTATTTCTTGCAAACAATAATATTTAAAATTGATAATCCTGTTTAACCCTTTTATATTTTTGCATGGATTCCTTCAGGAGTGACAAAAAACCTAATGTTAATTCCTTAATACTTCCATATTTGACTCCATCACCCATTAATGCGAACGTAGATCTTCTTTTAGAAACATCAACTGTAATGTCTACTCTATTCACACGAAAACGTGGAATCTCAGAACTTTTTTCATCACCACAAAATATAGTATACCTATCTCCATCACCTTGTGCTTTTGGTCCTTCAAGGTTAATACCTACACCTTTCTCCTTAGCATAATCAAAAAATAAGGCAGGCAATTCCTCAGAACAAACCATTACCCAATAAACAGAATGATTGATTCCATCTCCAAGAACAGGGTATGGAATATCTTCTCTAACTGTTTGTAATGAGTAAGATTGATGATTTCTAGTTAGTTTCTTTGCTAACTCTCCGAGTCTTTCCTCTAAACTAGGTTTTTCTGACATAAAATATTAGGGGTATCAGCAATTTATAAATCTTGCTATTTTTACTACTATTTTATAGCAATAAATATAAAAAGTTTGCCCTGATTCTATTTACTCTATTTCCCAGAAATTTATCTGTTACTCAAGTTTAAAAACTCCCGAAACGCAAAACTACACCCAAATATCCCACAAGCACAACACAACCACAATTCTGTATTTCTTGCAAACAATAATATTTAAATAAAGCAAGATGCTGAAGATATAAAAAAGGTGAAAATATGAAGCATAGTAAATTCATTTTGATTATAACAGTTTTTATGATTGCGTTTATTATATTTGGATGTTCAAAACTCGGTCTTATTAAGTCAGGTGATGTCGATAGTGATGGAGATAGTGTATTGAATGATATAGACAACTGTCTTGATGTTCCTAACCCTGACCAAAATGATAGTGATGCTGATGGGATAGGCGAT
>CAZSOM010000303.1:0-2510 GCA_964608295.1 uncultured Candidatus Cloacimonadota bacterium | reverse complement strand
CTTTACCTTCAGATGCAACTATTACACTAGTTGACGATATATGTACTAATTCATCTCCATTCCAACTAGAAGCTGTTGACGGAGGAGGTACTTGGACAACTAATGCTCCTGCAGGATCTATTGTTAATAATGTCTTTTATCCTGAAGTTGCAGGAGAAGGCACATGGAATGTTAATTATGAAATAGATGGACCTTGTATTGACACAGACGAAATAACTATAAACGTTTATGAAAGCATTCATATAGAAAATTTCACAGATTTAATTTGTGATGGAACAGATTCATATTACACAGTCGAATTCGATATTCTAAATGGACAAGGCGTACCAACAACACACAATATAGATTTTGGAAGTGGGCAATCAACAACATCTTCTAGTTTTGATGAAGATTTTCTAACACAAACAGATTATAGCATTACAATAACCGACATGAACGGGTGTAATGAAATAATACTTGAAGGATATAGAGACTGTGGTTGTTCAACCTATTCTGGAACTCTTAACTCAAATGATCCAATACATTTATGCAATGGACAAAGCACAGATATATTATCTCATAACTCAGATGAGAATTTAGATGGTAATGATATGCTAGAATTTGCTTTACATAATGGTGCATACCCGGCAACAATTTATGCAACTAATTCAACTCCTGAATTTAGCCTGAGTGATATTTCAGGTGGTGGTGATACAGAACAGTTCTATTATATCTCAGCTATTGCTGGTGACATCTTAGGTGAACATGTAGATTACCTAAATGACCCTTGTTATTCCCAAAGCATTTCAACACCAGTTGTCTGGCATGCAAACCCACTAGCACATATTGCAGAAAGCGATATTAATGTTTGTGGTCTTTCAATTTGTTTAGAAGCAAATGAACCTGAAGTTGGTCATATAGGAACTTGGACAGCAAATGGTGATTTTACTCCAACAACTGGAACAATACATGATTATGACATGTGTGTGATTATTCCTCCTCCTTTTGGAGATGTGATTTTTACTTGGACTGTTGTAAACAATCTTTGTACTGCTTTTGATGATGTTACAGTTCACTTCACTGAAAATCCAAGTGCATATGCTGGTGAGGATATTACTATTTGTGGAAGCGAAGCTGAACTTGGAGCTGTTTTAAGTCTTCCTAGCTCTAATGGTCAATGGAGTGGCAATGGCTCTTTCCTTTCTCAATCTGATCCATTAACAACAGTTACAGGAATGGGAACTCAAGTTTTTACCTGGAGAGAAACAAACGGATTTTGTTCTGATGAAGATAATATAACAGTTGTATTCGTTCAAGTACCTCAACCAACAACAACACCAAATGTCGATACTGTTTGTGGAATTGTCTATAACTTAGATGTGTTTAATGTAAATGGTGATGGATATTGGACTGCATATCATGAAAGCGTACCTTATACCCCAGCTCCTTTCTTTGAAGGCGGAAGTGATATAACAAACCCAACGGTCTATGTTAGTTATGGTGATGATTTATTTGTTGCAATTGATTTTGTTTGGTCAGAAACAATTCAATCTAATGGAATTGAATGTACTAATACTGCAACAAAAAGAGTAGTTTTCTCTCGCCAACCGATTGCAAGTGTTGGAGCAATTGATGAAGCAGAAATATGTGGTGCATGTTTCGAATTTGGAGCTGACATTACTGGATCTGAATGGGCTGAAGGAATATGGATTGCAAAAGATATTATTGGTGATTGGGCTGATAACAATCCAAATATACCAAATGCAACATTCTGCATTGACTCATTAGGTAGTTACGGCGACACTGCACATGTTGAAGTTCAGTTCTTATGGGTAATGAGGAATTCTGGTTGTACTTCTATCGATACCATGACAGTTACATTTTATGAACAACCAGATGCAAACGCTGGTATTAGCGATGCTGTTTGTGGAAATTACACTGAACTAGGTGCCGTATATGATATAACAGAAAGTGGCAGCTATTCTCCTGCTGGAATTTGGTCAGTATATGATAAACCAGAAGAAACAGCCTCTGCAAATATTAGCAATCTCAATAGTGACACTACAGAGGTTTCAGTATCGCTTACTGGAATATGGGTATTTCAATTTAGAGAGAATAACTCACTGCTTCCATCATGTTATGATACAGACACAGTACAAATAGAGTTTGTTGAAATTCCTATAATAAGTGCAGGAGAAGATAAAGACGTTTGTGGAACATGTACAGATCTTGAAGGAACTTCGGGTGGAAACGAAGGATCATGGCTGGCAAATGGCTCTGCCTATGATGATTATACTGATCCAGAAACACATGTTTGTCAAAGTGGATACGATGATGTTACATACACATGGTTAGAATCTAGTGAAGCTATAACTTCAACTCTTTCGTGTTCCGCACAAGATGATGTTGTTATAACATACTGGAGAGTTCCTACTGCTAATATTTTAACAGATGAAGCTGACTCTACAGTATGTGGTCTTGAATTTGATAGATTAAGAGCTGAAAACCCAGGTTCAGGAATTGATGGTATT
>CAZSOM010000302.1:0-2515 GCA_964608295.1 uncultured Candidatus Cloacimonadota bacterium | reverse complement strand
AATGGTAAGATAGCAGCAACAGGTATTTACTTCTACAGAGTAGCAACAAAAGATAAAACAATAATGAAGAAAATGCTGATGTTGAAATAACTCACCCTGCTGTCCCTCTCTTTTCGCTTCTCTTAAAGAGAGGGAACATAAGGAACTGGTGAGAAAAGTAAGGGGATTCAATGAAAATTAAATTATTACTCCTGTGTTCGTTTTGTTTGTTTTGTTCGTTGCTAAATGCTTTTACCTGGCAGATCAAATTGGATGGAACTGGAGATTTTGCATCTATTCAGGAAGGGATTGATGCATCCACCGATACCGATACAGTTTTAGTTTATCCTGGCACTTATTTTGAAAATCTAACTATAACTAATCTGAATATAACACTTGCCAGTCTGGAATTAACGACCGGTGATCCTCAATACATTGCTTCAACCATCATTGATGGTCAAAGATTAGAAAGTTGTATCTGGGTTATGGACTGCCAGATAGGAGTACGTATTCAGGGCTTTACCATCCAAAATGGTTCGGGAAGTGTTCTAAATAATTGTACAATTGGTGGTGGAATTTTATCAGATAATTCCATAATGCAAATTGTAGGTAACAGAATTATAAATAATATTGCTTGGAGTGGGGGTGGGCTTTTTCTCGGTCTTTCAGATACTGAACTAAGCAATAACATTCTATTTAACAACTCAGCTAGCCAAGGTGGTGGCATTGCAATTCATGATGAAAGTATCGTTTCTTTCGATCCGATCAATAGAAACTCTATTTATAATAATAATGCAGGGATAGGATATGATATTTATGCGAGTCACTCAAATCATATAAATGTGATAGTCGATACGTTTTCAGTTTTAAATCCAGATAGTTATTATGCTAAAGCATTCGATCAATTTCCTAATTTCAATACATATTTTACATTCGACATTAATCATGGTTTATTTGAATTGGTTCCTCACGATCTTTATGTAGCTCAGAATGGTGATGACGATAATTCCGGTTTAACAGCTCAGGAGCCACTTAAAAATATTTCAACTGCTGTACGCCTGATCGATGTTGATGAAAATGAACAACGAACTATTCATGTGGGAGCAGGAGTATATTCATGGGAATCCAATCAGCAGATATTTCCTTTTGGTTTCAAAGAGAATCTCTCAATTATTGGGGAAAATGCATCAAACACAACTATTATTAATGATTATTCATCCGGTATTTTTGATTGTTTTGATCTGGAAGGTAATTGTGAAATATCCAATTTTAGTTTTTCTATTAATTATGATTTTTCGTATATTCTGTGTCAAGTTGGTTTTTCTAATAACTTTAAAATTAGTAATTGCAATTTTACTGGTGAGTCAGGAGATTTCTTCATAGCAATTGCTGAAACATCCAATGTATTATTAGAAAACATAAATATTTATGATGCTTCTACAGTAGATTTTGCATGTTTAATGTTATTTGATGTGAATGGCAACATGAGCAATGTGATTATGGATAATTGTAGTATATTTGAAAATCCAGATGCTACGCAATCAACTTTATCTTTAAGAGTAGAAGAATCTTTTAATATTAGTAATTGTATTTTTTCAAATAACTATTCATCAACTTCGTTTTACGCAAATATTGGAATAGCTGAATTTTATCCTAATATTACAAACAAGCAAATATCTAATTGTTTGTTTTCCAATAATACAACTGTAAGTGATAAAAATATAATGATTTCCGGTGTTGGCAGTAACATTATAAGTAACTGCACATTTGTTGATAATACTTCTTCATCTGCTACATTAAGAGTAAAAGGTAATTTGGAGTTAACTAATTCGATCATGAATAATCCTGAGAATACATATGAAATTTTAGTATCTCATGGTACTGAATATGTAAGTGAACTAGATGTTTCAAATTGCAATATCCTGGGAGGAGAAGATGCAATCTATAATCAAGGTGGTGTAAATATTATCAACTGGGGAGAAGGAAACATCGAAGAAGATCCTCTCTTTCTCTTATCTGGTGATGATCCCTATCAATTAACTTCAGCTTCTTCTTGCATAGATACAGGTACACCGGATACAACTGGTTTATTCCTACCACCCTGGGATCTGCTGCATAATCAACGTGTCTGGGATGGGGACGAAGATGGAGTCGCAATCATTGATATGGGTTGCTATGAATTCGGTGCAGATGAATACCCTGTGGGAATTACAAATGATGAATTACCAATTACGAATTATCAATTAAGAAATTATCCTAACCCATTCAATCCAGAAACAAAGATTGCCTTCGATCTACCCAAAGCAGGTCAGGTGAAACTTGAAATTTATAATATCAAGGGTCAAAAGGTAAAATCATTATTAGATTGTTTTATGAGTCCCGGTAGAAGTGAAATGATCTGGAACAGCAAAGATGATAAAGGTAGAAAGGTTTCTTCGGGAGTTTATTTTTATAAATTGAATGTGAATGGTAAGACAGAAAAAACAAAGAAAATGTTATTACTGAAATAAACCAAAAAAATTATATGTTGTCAATT
>CAZSOM010000301.1:1932-2530 GCA_964608295.1 uncultured Candidatus Cloacimonadota bacterium | reverse complement strand
CGTTTTTCTTCTGAATCTCGCTCTCTTATCAGTTCATCATATCATAACTCATATTGCTGATCAACTTGAACAAAGAGGCTGATTGTGTCAAGTAATCGTTGGCAACGTCCATCATATTTTTTTCTTCTAAAATATCAAGCTATTTTTTGAATTACATTTAAACGCTTCTCAGCTCAGATCTTGATTTTAAACGCACCTTACCTATAAGTGAGCTTATCAAAATTCTTCATATCAAATATTTTCAGAAATGCTTTCCTTGATTCTGTCATTAAAGCATCCCTCATTGGCAAATGACCTTTACTTACATTTCCATCTTTATGTCCTTTTCCGTCTAAACTTGGTGTCTTTGCTGCGCTTAATATTTCTATTATTTCTTCGCACTTTTCAGAAGTAATAATGGCATCCATGTAGCGTTCTATTGTTTTATATAATGTCTTGTTTTCTTTTCTCACTAAAATCTTAGCCATATTATTCGCGCCTTTTATCGACCAGCTTGCTCTTCTATGCTTCATCCGTAAGGTTATAACGGTACAATTATGGTTTTCTAAAGTGCCTAGTCCTTTATATACAATACCTTCTGGCTCCTTGGGTAATAGAA
>CAZSOM010000301.1:0-1922 GCA_964608295.1 uncultured Candidatus Cloacimonadota bacterium | reverse complement strand
GGCTGCCTCCTTCGCGAGAGACCCGACCCAGTTTGATATTCGCCAGGTCCAAGACCTTTATATACAATGCCTTCTGGCTCCTGGGTTAATTTGATGCCTCTCTTATTATAAGGTACTATTCCTGCTTCATTTTTCTTCAAATAATCTAATAGTTTTCTAGCCTTTTCTTCTGTTTTATCGCTCCTATCATTCGTTGCTACACTATCTGCGTAGATTCCAATATATTCAAAGGCTTCTTGTATTTTCCCTTCGTCTATAAAGGTTCTGATGTTTTTTTGTGCTGCTTTATCTTTGATATTTCTTATAATAGCTTGGTATATATGGAACTGATCTAGTTGAAAAATAGTTTCTTCTTCGTATGGTGCTTTAATCCATTCTGCTCCATCTCCGTTTAAAATTCTTACTTTTATTTCATCTGTATTATATTTTTGTTTAATCATTGCTTCTCTTTTTTGGTGAAATTCTTTTGGTGTGTCAAATCCTGCTGTCATCATTTTATTGACAAGCGTGTTGTTGTTTTTCCCATCAGCTTTCCATCCACTGTAGGCAATGGATACTTTCATTTCACGTTTTTTCTTTTTAGCTGGGCGATCTTTTCCTTGTATATTTATATACACACCATCCACTTCTTCAAAAAGTATCGGTGTTTCTATTGCTCCTTTTAAAACGTCCTGCTTCATATCTGTTACAAGCGCATCTTCTTCCAGGCAAATCTTCTCTCCTAGTGCCTGTACAAGGTTCCATGCACCACCGTGACTAATTGTTTGCCCTGTCATACGACTTACATCATTGGCTGTAGCTCTATAGGATAATTGTGTAACTGCCTCAACTACTTTTTCAGCAAGGTTTGTTGAGATTAAGCCTATCTTATCCATCTTCATCGCTTCATCTAGCAAAAATATATACTCAGTCTGACCTGCTTCATTTATATGCTTATAAATTCTGCGCGCGTATCCAACTGAACCATAGATGGTTTTAATGGATGATTTTCTTACACCTTTATCTCTATAATCCTTAACGTTTCTACTGTTAGCTAATTCCTGATCATATTTCGCAAGTACCTCAGTCGTGAGATTTATTCCTAATTCACATATAGCTTTGAATACTTTTTGCTCAAACTCCTTGAATGATATGACATTCTCTTGTAAAATAGTATTTATCATATAGCACCTCTTTCATTTTTATTTCTCAATAATCTAATTATAAAAGAAAAACTATATGATGGGAAGCAGGGAAACCTGTTTCCTTTTTTTACTTTTGCCAATGATAATTATACTCTAACTTATACGATTGTGTCAAGTAATCGTTGGCAACGGATAGCGTTAATTTACTTTCGGGAACAAAAGGTTAGAAATCACCTATAAGATAAAATTGAAGATTTGATACCCTTATTATAATTCATCCGTTTAGCTTTTACCATATGTTTTACAATTCATGATTCTCAAAGGTTTTATAACAACTAATTTCTCCTGTCATAAACCCTTTAATTTCCTCCTATTTTAACCCTTTAATTTATTCCACGCTCCTCTTGACACTGAGCCTCTAATGGCATGTTTACAAGCATCTGCGGCATCCCTAATAAACCAGGAGGATGCCTGGCGTAACGCCTAACATGCCATTCACTCATGATCAAGAGGCTTTCGCGGCATAAATGCTACTTTGTATCGTGTGGCTTAAAACAAAAATAAATGACTACTCTTATCTTAAAACTACAATGCTTTATGTATTAAATCTCTCATCCATTTCATATTGTGTGTCTCAATTCCCGGTATTTCTCCATACATTTGTTCTTCATATCCCCAGCCTGACTGTCGTGTTCTTAATTCTTTTATTAACGCTTCCTGATTTTGTTTATGCTCTTCGTGCGCTTTTTTCTTTTTCTGGTACTTTAATAAATCTATGACTTTGCCACCATTCCAATG
>CAZSOM010000300.1:0-2539 GCA_964608295.1 uncultured Candidatus Cloacimonadota bacterium | reverse complement strand
TGGTAACTCAGCTCATATCTTGAACTGCTCGTAAAACACGGATTTGCAGTTTGTCTCTGATGCTCTGAACTTAAATTACCTTTCTCAAAATCAACATTTATACCCATAAGTTCAAGTCCTTTGACTAAAGCCTGACTAATTTCTGAGTATGATTCTGTAACATTTCCAGACAACCTTTCTTCAGTCGGGCAGATTACAGAATAGGTTATTTCATTATCATGAAGAACCACTCTACCTCCAGTAGGACGTCTGACAAAACCAAAGCCAAGTTGATTTAATGCAACAAAATCAATCTCTTTTGCTGCTTCCTGATTATATCCACAGGAAACCGTCGAAGGTTCCCACCCATAAAACCTTATAGTTGACAGAGATCTTCCAGACTGAACAAATTCAAAAATAGCTTCATCTATTGCCATATTCTCAGCTGAACTCATTTTTCCTGAATCTATTATTCGCCACTTCATGCAATACCTTTAATATTTATTATAATTATTATGCAATTATTATTCCTTTAGTAATGTACATCCTTTGAATGTCACTAAACAGGCTTAAAGTAAACGATCTTATATTATTCTTAATAAAATTTTATATTATAAAAGAAACAGCATTCTGCGGAAGATTTTCCGCAGAATGCCTGAATAAATAAACAGGTAATTTATTCTACGACTTCATTATTTTTATCTTCAATCTCTTCAATTTCAGGTTTTGGTTGTTCCTTAATTTCCTGAACTAATCCTTTTTCCTTAAGTAATTCCTCATAAAAAATCGTTTGAGAAGTAAGCATATAAGGATATAGCCATAAAAGACCAATGCCGAATGTGAGAATACAAAGCATAGACCAACCAATAAAACTAAGGTCTAAGCAGAATAATTTAGTTTTGTAACCATACATCATTTCTTTACTTTTTCTTAATGCTTCCGAGACTCCAAGTTCAGGATCATCGATCAAAAGGTAAAACACCATCCTATACGAATAGGCTGCAATGATACCAGGAATAATTAAGAGTAAAGTCCAGAGAAAAACATACAAACTCATTAATAGATAAACTCCTAATGTTTTCCCGAATAGACCAAGATTCTTTCCGGAAAAGGAAAATGCTTTAAAAAGTAAATTGAAATCACCGGCTTCTTCTCTTACTAAATTGAGGTAATATAGATATAAACCGAAAATTAGTGCACCTGCTATGAGGAAAACTAAGCCATAAATCGAACTTACAACCGATGTGATACCACAATAGATCAAACTTGCCAATACTGCGTTTAACTATTTACCAGATAATGATTCACGTGCGAAACTTCTAATTGTAGAATTGTTATTCATATCTCCTCCTTTATATTTGAATACTACTTCTAATAATCTCACTTCTTGCTAAAATGTCTTTCATATTAATTTCTCTAAGCCTATCAACACTAAAAGATTCCACATTGAAAGATGCTGTAATAGTTCCAAAGATCATAGCGTTCTTTATTGTAGATTCATTACAATTTCCAACAGAAACAAGATAACCCATAAAACCACCTGCAAAACTATCACCTGCTCCAGTTGGATCAATAACTTTTTTCACGGGATAAACAGGAGTGAAAAAGATAAATTCATTTGAACAGACAAATGAGCCATATTCACCTCGCTTCACAACAATGAATTTTGGTCCCATTTTTTTTGCTTCTTCTGCAGCTTTAAAAATATTCTGTATGTTGGTCAACATTCGCAGTTCATCTTCATTGATAAATAAAATATCAACCATGGAAATAACTTCCATTAGTTTGTCTCTCGCTCCAGAAATCCAGAAATTCATCGTGTCACAAGCTGTAACTTTTATTTTTTTCAACTGTTTAAGTACCCTTAACTGTAAAACAGGATCTATATTTCCCAGGAATAAATAATCACATTTTTTGCTATCATCACAAAGCTGAGGATCAAAATCTGCAAATACATTAAGTTGTGTATCAAGTGTTACAGCTTTGTTGAAATCGTTGTATTTGCCAGACCAATGAAAAGTTCTACCCGGAGCAGATTTAATATCCTTAGTATCAATTTCATTTTTCTTAAGAAGTTCATAATGTTCTTGAGGAAAATCTTCACCAACAATCCCCACAATGCTGCTTTTACAGAAGTTCTTGCTTGCCATTGATGTAAAAATTGCTGAACCACCAAGTGATTGTTCAACTTTTCCATATGGAGTTTCTATATTGTCTAAAGCAATAGAACCTACGATAAGTAAACTCATTCCTTCTCCTGAACTTGAATTGAATCTGTTGTTGTTATCCAGCCTCTAAATTTATCTGGATTTGGATCTGAAAAGTAACGTATGAGCAAAACAACAAATACAAGAGCAAGGATGCGAATGATGAAATTAATCCAGGTTGAACTTCGCAAACTCCTTCTCTCCTGATGTCTTCTTTCTATTTCTTCTTTAAATTCTTTCATACAGGATCTTAACGTAAGCTATTAATTAATCCCTCATTGAATCTTTTTAATCCTTCTTTAATGTTTTCCATACTTGTTGCATAGGAAAAACGTACATACTTATCTGCTCCA
>CAZSOM010000299.1:0-2550 GCA_964608295.1 uncultured Candidatus Cloacimonadota bacterium | reverse complement strand
TTCTGTTCCCTTAACAGAAGCTACTGTTGTGGAAGTTTCAATTTCAAATTTCCCAGAACCTTTTTCGACTTTAGCCCAAAGTTCACCCATTTTCAGCAGGCTTTTCTTATTATACTTATTGCCTGACTTTTCTGTACGGAAAATTAATATTGTATTTGGGAAAAGCTTAACAATTGAACTCTTATCTTCAAATTGAATTGCAGCATAAGACTCAGCCTTGGTCTCTACTTCGTCACCATTGAACAGCTTATCACTTATCTTTAGAGCGGAACTTTCAAAATCCCTGGTGAGGTCTACCGTTCCATTTATTTTCAGTGGATAACCAACAGGTTCAACTGCGTTTGCACCCGTAAATATCATAATTGCAAATAGCAAAAATGTAATAATCTTTTTATTCATTGTGTCCTCCCGATATATTTCAATTAAAATCTCCAATTGTCAGACATGATGTCAAGAATAATAAGAAGCTATCAATATATAAGTTTGATCTTTTCTTTTTATAGACAGAATCAATTTATATTTTTTCTTGTTAATCTGAATTATTTGAGGTGAGAATGCAGTATAAATATTTGGCAGAATGGTTAAACGAGAACAAGGAACAAAATCTAGTATTTAAATCTATTGGAAGATTTGAAGATCAATATTGCCTTGAGTTCAGTAAACGAAAATTGAAGTTGCAGATTAATCTTTCATCGCAGGAGTGCTTTTGTTTCTTCACAAGCAACATCACATTGCCGTTTGAACAAAAGCATGAACTTGATAATATGAATTCCCACCTTGCAAAAGCACGTCTGACAGAGTTAAAAATCTCAGATACCGACAGAATAATTAGTCTTAATTTTTCAAAAATTGATATTTATAATAACAAACAAACTTATAAATTAATTTTGGAATTAATTCCACGTTATCAAAATATTATTCTCTTAAAATCTAATAAGGATAAAGATCAAATTATTGATTGTACAAAAAAAGTGAGTTTTGCTGAAAACAGGCAAAGACAGATCTTGCCTGGTTTGGAATATATTCCTCCCCAAACAGATTTCAGAATTGAAAAATCAGAAGTTCATTTTCCAATTAGCATCAAATCATTAAAGAGTTTCACCGAATATTCAAAAGAAATCCCAGCATTCAATACAATGGGTATTTTGTTTGAAGAACTGTATTATAGTTGGATCTTCAAAGCCAGAAATGAAAGAATTAGAAATGAAAAGATAAAACAGATCAAGAAAGAGATCAAGAAGAAGAATAAAAAGATAGAGAAGCAGAAAGAAGAACTTCTAACCGCAAATAAGGAAGAAGCCTGGAAACAAAAAGCAGAACTTTTGAAAGCCAATTTTGTTTCAATCAAGAAAGGGATGAATTCGATCATCCTAAAGAATTATTATGTAGATGATTTTCCTGAGATCGAAATAAAACTTGATCCTGAAAAAGATGCAAAACAAAGTATTGAACAATACTTCAAAAAATATCGTAAAGCAAGAGATGGTAAAACTATAATTAAGAAACAAATTCAGATTGCCCAAAATGAGATCGAGATCTTGGAAAGAGCAATTTTTGATCTGGAAGAAACAGATATATTCTTTGGAAAACAGGAAAAAAGTAAGAAGATCAAAAACAGTAAAACAAGTTATAAAAAAATTGCTATTGATGAAAATTGGGAAATATTTATTGGCAGAACCAGTAAAGAAAATGATATGCTTACAACCCGTTTTGCTAAGCCAAATGACTGGTGGTTCCATACCAGGGTTTTTCGAGGAACTCATGTGATTTTACGTAATTACAACAAGAAGGAGCTTCCCGGCAAATTAAGACTTTTATGTTCCCAGCTTGCTGCCTATTACAGTAAAGCAAAGAAGTCTACAAATGTACCTGTTGATCATACTCAAATACGTTATGTGCGCAAGCCGCGGGGTAGTGCACCCGGTTATGTTGTGTATACAGATCAGAAAACACTGTTCGTTGATCCATTGAGTATCAGAGCAGTTGCTGAAAAATTAGAAAAGGGTTAAAACATTGTTTGTTATATTGAAATAGGAAGGTTTGATTATGAATAAAGGTATAGTATTATTAAGCGGCGGTATGGATAGTCTGGTAACTGCTGCAATTGCCAAAAACGAATGTTATGAAATTTATTTTCTGCATTTAAATTACGGTCAGAAAACAGAAAATAGAGAGATGCGAGCATTCAGAAAAATGTGCAATTTTTTCAATCCTAAAGACATTCTTGTTGTAGATATAAGTTACCTGAAAGAAATTGGAGGATCAAGTCTGACTGATGATAGAATGCAAATAAAAGATCATGATGGTGAGGAAGGTGTTCCTGATTCTTATGTGCCTTTCAGAAATGCTCATTTGGTCACTATCGGTACAAGTTGGGCGGAAGTTATCGGAGCTAACAGAATCTACGTTGGTGCGGTGGAAGAAGACAGTTCAGGATATCCTGACTGCCGGGAGAGTTTTTATAAAGCTTTAGAAAAAGCCATTGATCTTGGTACGAAAGATGAAACCAAAATTGAACTGAGAACACCTATAATACATAAAAGAAAAGCT
>CAZSOM010000298.1:0-2555 GCA_964608295.1 uncultured Candidatus Cloacimonadota bacterium | reverse complement strand
TCGTTTATGCTTGTAATTGATGGGTCGGCAACCTGAAGAGCAGCAAATTCGGCATTTGTAAAGTATATTCTAACAATTGCATCGCCACTACTAATAGGTGTTATTCTTACAACTCTTTGTAGATATGGTTCTGTGTTATAATATTGAACACTAGCAAAAATTGTAGCTTCTGCTGTGGTTAAGAACAAATCATTTCCACCTGTAGCATCAAAAACAGAAGCAATGAGTTCTGTGTGATCTACCGTATTCGTAATATGCACCCAATTATTTGGACTAACAATATTACAGCTTCCCGAAACAGCTGTTACATCTGCAATGCTTAAAGGCGTACTGGGTCCATCAACAACAGCTGTTACTTCAGAAGTACATCCAAATTCATCGCTTATTGTTACAAAATAGTTTCCTGCAAATAATCCTGTTTCAGTATTAGATGTGCCACCTGTAGGCCAATCGTAATAGAATATTCCTGGAATAGGGTCGCCAATTCCATCAACGGCGATTGCTGTTGCTTCTCCATCAGCACTTCCATAGCATGTGACATTTTCAGAACTGTAATCTGCATTTAGCTCACCAACTAAAGCGTGAACTTCTGCTCTGGCATTAGGACAAGAACCTGAGCCACCACTACTTTGAATAGTAACTTCATTTATATACCATCCATCTCCAGCAACTGATACATCGCTAGAAAATAAGAATCCAAATTCTATATTATTAACCCCAGTAACATTAACAACTCCACTATGTGTTTCATAAGATGCCTGTAGGCCTCTGTAAACATCTCCAGTTGGGCTATTTAAACATGTTGTTGGATCTAGAGACAAGGCCGAACTGCTTGAGTATGTGCCAGTTGTTAGGACAAGCCTTTCTATGCTTCCACCATCAAGTCTATATGCAATATAACCTTCATCACAACAATCTTCAGTATTAAATCTATGATTTACACTAAATAAGATATTGCCATCATACATAGATACATCAAGACTAGGAGATAGTACAAGTTGAGAAGTTTGAGAACTTAAATCTTGAGCATATATTCCTTTTTCTGTTCCATCATCAAAGGCAACCCATGTAGTTGACGGAACACACGGGGCAGATGCTGTCCATCCATCGAAGTTAGTATTAAAATCATAACTACAGGTCCCCAAGTTGCAATATTAAATTCAACCCAATATGTTTCGTCGGTATTTAATGGGTCTATTGTTAAGCTTGAACCAGTGCCAACTAGGTTTCCTCCAGAAGCGGCATCATACCATAAATAATCGGTGCCACCACTTGCTGTTATTGTTGCTGCACCTCCTACAACACAAATTTGTTCATCTGTAACATTTGGACTTCCTATTACTTCAATAAATATTGTAGCAGTATCAACATTACCCATATTAAAACCATCATCAACAATAACTGAATAGGTGATGTCAGTAGTTGGGTAAACGTCATCAGGAGGGTCAAGCTCTGTTGAACCATGCGACCATTGTACAGTTAATCCATTTCCGGGGCAAGATATTTCTACATTATCTAAGCCCCAATGATCGAAATCAAATCCAGATGTTACATCTTGGAAAAATCTAAATTGTGTATTTGAGCTTGCAGCAGAGGCAGGAACATATTCGCAATAATTATTCCATGTTGTTAATTGAGGGTCGTATCCTCCTAAAGGATCCCAATAATTAACGTCTGTCCAAGTTGAGCCACCATCAACTGACCATTGCAAGTGGACCCCTTCATCAGGTAAGTCGATTCCTTCGCAAGGAGCTAATACACCTTGTGTAGCGTAATCCATATCAAAACAAATTTGACAAAGTTCAGTTACAACATATTCTTGAGTAACTAATTCTCTTGGAAAATCTGTATCGTTACCAATCCACATATATGTAGTCCCGTCAAGGCTTGCATCGCAAGGATTTGTAAACATGGGGATACAGCTAGAGTTCCAGCCAACACCAATTGACCCATCATTAAAATCGTTCATCATCATATAATCGCATCCTGCATTTGCTGATAAGTCAATAGTATCTCCAACACAAATTTGGATTGTGTCAACAACACCATTTGCATAAGCAATTGCTCCACAAGGCTGTACAACTTGCACTGGAACAGTATCGCACTCAGAATAACATGCGTCAAATGATGCAACAAAATAATTTGTAGTATAAGGTGGTGTTACAGTTATTGAAGAACCTGTGCCTATAATATTACCTTCGCATTTATCATCGTACCAAATTAAAGTCCCAGAGCCTGTAGCAGATAAAATAACATCATCCCCAGGGAAAACAGCTGGAGGGTAAGCTGCACCGTCTGGTGCTAGCGGAGCTGCATTAACTGTGACATTTATTTCATCTCTACTTGTTGTGCAAAGACCGAGAGTCTCAACAATTGTAGCATCAGCATAGCCAACAGTTTCAAGTGTTCCGCCAAATTGACTCGCGGATTCATGATGAAAATACCATCGGTCTTCCCAAGGTGATAGCCCAATGTTTGCCATGTCATTTAAATCTGAAAGTCACTAGTGTCCCATTAAAATCTAAAAATGTTCTTTGAAGTATTTGAAATTTAGT